>CAZQZF010000168.1:0-4687 GCA_964597745.1 uncultured Zetaproteobacteria bacterium | reverse complement strand
TTTGTCAGGAGGGATCTGGACAATATCGCAATGTGGCCGGTGATCTCAGACCTTACCACGCAATGGTGCCGAATGACCCGAATCTGGTACAGCGACTGCTTGATCAGAAGGTTGAAGTCAATGTCAAAAAGGCGGAGGAAATGCCTTTTTTCCTTTCCGTGTTGATTTCATGGTTTCCCATGCTGTTGCTGATTGCAGTCTGGATATTTTTCATGCGTCAGATGCAGTCGGGTGGGCGAGGCGCTCTGTCGTTTGGGAAAAGCAAGGCCAAGCTACTGAATGAGAATACCAATCGCGTTACGTTTGAGGATGTGGCGGGATGTGATGAAGCCAAGCAGGAAGTTACTGAAATCATTGATTTCCTACGTGATTCATCCAAGTTTACCCGCCTTGGTGGCAAGATTCCGAAGGGCGCCCTGCTCGTCGGCCCGCCGGGCACCGGTAAAACCCTGTTGGCCAAGGCCATAGCTGGAGAGGCGGAAGTTCCCTTCTTTACGATATCCGGATCTGATTTTGTGGAGATGTTTGTCGGTGTTGGCGCTTCACGTGTGCGTGATATGTTCGAACAGGCGAAAAAACAGGCTCCCTGCATTGTTTTTATTGATGAAATCGACGCTATGGGCCGGCATCGCGGCGCCGGCATTGGCGGCGGAAATGACGAACGCGAGCAGACGCTGAACCAGCTCCTGGTTGAAATGGATGGATTTGAGGCCAATGAAGGCGTGATTCTGATTGCGGCGACCAATCGTCCGGATGTTCTTGATCCCGCCCTGCTCCGTCCGGGAAGATTTGATCGCCGAATCGTGGTTCCGCGTCCTGATATTCTTGGTCGTGAGCAGATCCTTAAGGTGCACATGCGCGATGTTCCCCTTGCCAAGGATGTGGATACTCCCATTCTGGCCCGAGGCACACCCGGTTTTTCCGGCGCTGACCTGGCAAACCTGATCAATGAAGCAGCATTGAATGCCGCCCGGTTTGGCAAGAAAAATGTCTGTATGTCCGATTTCGAGATGGCCAAGGACAAGGTCATGATGGGTACGGAACGTCGATCCATGCTGTTGTCCGATGAACAGAAAAAAACAACCGCCTATCATGAAGGGGGGCATACCCTGGTGGCCAAATCAGTCAAACATGCCGATCCCGTCCATAAGGTCAGCATTATTCCCAGGGGGCAAGCCCTTGGCGTGACCATGCAGCTCCCTGAAGAAGATAAATACAATCATGACGTTGATTATCTGAATGACCAGATTTCGATCATGATGGGCGGAAGAATTGCCGAGGAGCTGGTGTTACATCAAATGACGACCGGCGCTTCCAATGATATTGAGCGGGCAACGCAAATTGCTCGCAATATGGTCACTATGTGGGGTATGAGCAAAGAGCTTGGACCCATGGTCTATGGAGAACGGGAGGAAGAAGTTTTTCTCGGCCGCGAAATTACCCGGCGTCAAAATGTCTCCGAGGATACCGCCCAGAAGATCGATGCCGAGATACACAAGCTCATTGATGACAATTATCAACGGGCCAAACAGATTTTGACCAGCCAGATCGACAGGTTGCATCTTCTGGCCAATGCCCTGATCGAATATGAAACGCTTGATACCCATGAGATTGATCTTATCCTGGCGGGTAAGAAACTGGATCGAGCGCCACACATGAAAAAGACAAAAAAAACGCCTCCTCCCAATAAACCGACGGCAACCGCGCCATCAGGCAAGACGAGCAAGGCCCATGCCGCCAAAGAGGCCGGCCAAGGGGCTTGTTGACGGCTGTTTCCCGATGGCATCGTCCCTCTGATGGGGATGCATGGATCATGGGGGTGCTAAATTGCACCCCCGATTCCTTTTCAGATGGTGGCTTATTTGAGGATGTTGATCGGGCTGCTGAATATGCCCGATCCATGCGGAGGGATGGGGCGGCAATCATCGATGTCGGTGGCGAGTCCACGCGGCCAGGGTCAAGGCCCGTTTCCGTTGAGGAAGAACTCAGGCGGGTCATGCCCGTGGTCCATGTGCTTGCCGGAGAGGGTTTTTTTATTTCCGTGGATACATCAAAACCGGAAGTCATGCGCCAGGCGCTGGCCGCTGGCGCCCGGATGATCAATGATGTCCGCGCACTTTCCGGAGATCCGGATGGTATGGCTGTTGTGGCGGAGGCAGGCTGTGACGTATGCCTCATGCACATGCGGGGTACTCCCGAATCCATGCAGGACCATCCTCAATACAGGGATGTCGTCGCCGAGGTGGGGGATTTTTTTCAAAGGCGTGTTGACGCCTGTTTGCGTGCGGGTATAGAGGAATCCAGGATTCTTCTGGACCCTGGGATCGGTTTTGGGAAACGGCTTGAAGATAATCTGCTGCTTCTGGCCAGCATCCCGAGATACAGGCGGCTCGGTTTTCCGGTTCTTGTCGGGGTGTCACGGAAGTCTTTTCTGGAGGCGCTGACCGGGGCTCCGGCCGGGAATCGGGAAATAGAGACAGCTGCCGCGGTCAGCGCCTGCGTACTGTCCGGAGTGGATATGCTGCGCGTACATGATGTCTCCAGACAGGCGCGGGCCATCAAGGTTGCTTCCGCGATTCAAACAGCCATGAAAATCACTGTCAATGTATAAGTCTGTTTCCAGTTTCCCATTGGCTTTACAGGTAAAACTTTCGTAATCTTCGACAATGTGGCAGGTGGGGTTCCTTGATGTTCTTGATATCGTCCTGGTGGCGGTGGTGGTTTATTATATTCTTAAGATCATTCGTGGCACGCGCGCCGTACAGATGCTCATCGGCATTTCCATTGTCGCTCTGGTCTATGTGCTGGCGCGGACGTTCGGTCTACTGACCGTTGAATGGATGTTCGGAAATTTCTTTTCAGCCATCATTGTCATCATGGTCGTCCTGTTTCAGCATGAGATCCGGCGAGGATTAATGCGTGTAGGCGTCAATCCTCTGGGTTTGGGAGCGGAAAGGATCGGGAATCTTGTAGACCTGCTGGTAGAATCGAGTTTTGCTCTGGTCCATAAGGGATGGGGAGGGCTGATCGTTATTGAACGGGACACCGGTCTGAAACATTTGTGCGAAACCGGAATTGAAATGAAGACAGTCGTGAATCCGGATATGATCCAGTCTTTATTCTGTCCTCAGGCGCCTATGCATGATGGCGCGGTCATTATCAATGACCGTGACATTGTTGCCGCGAGGGTATTGCTCCCTCTTACCCGGACCAGGGCTATCCCAGCGGGTCTGGGTACGAGACATCGGGCTGCCGTAGGTATTTCCGAGGAAAGTGACGCGCTCGTCATTGTTGTTTCCGAAGAGACGGGAACTGTGCGATTGGCGGAGGACGGCCTTTTGAGCAAGCCGCTGGATCACACAGCATTAAGACATCAACTCAGCCGCCGTTTGGCCATATCCAAAATTGAGGAACCACAGGCGGAAAAGAGCTGATGTGGTCCCGGTTTCATCTGGACACAACGAAATTTATTGCTCTGGGTATTGCCATTGCGCTATGGGCGCTGGTGCGCGGACAGGGGATTGGTTCACTGAGCCTTGATGTACCTTTACAGGTTCAGGGACTGGCTCCCCAACTGATGATTGTCAATAATCTCCCGGAACATGTACGTATAACCGTCAGTGGCCCACAGACAAGGCTTGCCAAGCTTGATGCCCAGGATATCCGAGTTTCATTGGATGCCGCGGCTGTAAAAAAACCCGGCGTGGAAGAAATAGCCTTGGTTGTCGACGACATCAAAATACCTGCCGCTCTGAAGGTGGAACGAGTCCAGCCCGACAGGATCTTTTTGCAGATTGACCGGATTATTGAACGAAAAATTAAGATTTTCCCACGTCTGGAACTTCCCGATGGCTGGGTGGCCCGGCAGGTTGAGGTTAAGCCTGCAAGCATCTTGCTCAAAGGGCCGGAGGTATGGTTGGATGCCTTGAACGATGTCAAGACCTCAGCGATTCATCCTGACGCCAAGGTCGGTAAATTTACTGCGAATACAGGTGTTGAGAGTCCAACCGGAAAGGCAATTCATTTGGTCAATCCAGGGGTGAAGATTACGGTTCGAGGGATATTATCGTCCAAGTCCGGATTTTCAAAGCCGGAGAAGAGGTCTATCAGCCCCGATACAACTAGCAAGAAGAAGAAAAAACCTGCTAAGGCGGTATCAAGGGAGGGGAAATAATGCGCCATTACTTTGGGACGGATGGGATTCGAGGCATCGTTAATCAGGAGCCAATGACCGCTGATTTTTTTCTAAGGCTTGGGCGCGCCGCCGGCTATGTATTGACAAGGCATCTTGCCCACAGGCCTCACATTTTGATCGGTAAGGATACCAGGGTGTCGGGATATATGCTGGAATCAGCCCTCTGCGCGGGTTTAACGGCACAGGGAATGAACGTTTTGCTCGTTGGCCCGGTGCCGACGCCCGCAGTCGCCTATCTAACGCGTTCATTAAGGGCGGATGCAGGGGTTGTGCTTTCGGCTTCACACAACCCCGCCGACGATAATGGCGTCAAGTTTTTTGGTTCTGCCGGCTTTAAGCTCCCGGATCAGCTTGACGTTGAGATGGCACGTCAGTTTAATCCGCTTCCCGGTCTGCCTGCCGCCATGTGTGTTGGAACGGCCTTCAGGCCTGCTTACGCCCGCGCGCTCTCTGTGGATTTTCTGACGTCTCGCTTGCCCAGGTGATTTCTGA
>CAZQZF010000167.1:0-4688 GCA_964597745.1 uncultured Zetaproteobacteria bacterium | reverse complement strand
GTCTGAGACAGGCCGAGAATATGGCGCAATCAAGCCGGGCCTGGATGGCGGCGGAATCAGGACTGGAACTTGCCCATTCCATATTGCTGGATGATATCAAAAAAACCAAAACCGATAACCTGACTGAAGACTGGGCGCAAGCCGCACCCGAATTTCCTGTCGATGAGGGCGAAGTAACTGCGTCGATTGAGGATGCCAATCGGTTCATTAATCTGAATGATCTGGTCAACAGGCAGGGAATCATGCAGCCCAAGGCAGTCGCTATTGTCCAACGGCTTTTTCGGATCCTGGATATTCCTCCTTCCCTTGTCTACGCACTCGTTGACTGGATGGATGCTGATGATAAGCCCTCTGGTCCTGGCGGGGCCGAGTCCGCCGCCTATTTCGATAAATCGTATGGACCCAAAAATGCGCCGCTGGATCGGATGGAGGAAATTTCACTGATTATCGGATTTGATGCGGAAATGCTGGAAAAGCTGCGCGAAGTAGCCATTGTCCGCGCGAGCAAGGGTGTAACGCCTGTCAATATCAATACCGCATCCCGGGAAGTCCTGTTGGCGCTTTCAGGGCGCATGCAAGCTTCTGATGCCAACGCCATTATTCAGATGAGGGAGGCTCAACCCTTTGCCTCCGTTTCCGAACTGACTGGCCAGCCTTTATTTACCGCCTTCGCAGCTGATTTGACTGCTGCGGGGATTGATGTAAAAAGTGATGCCTTTATTGTGCTTTCCCGGGCGCGGTTCGGGCGGGTTCGTTGGGGCGAGGAGGCGTTGCTCGCCAGGGATGCAAAAGGGGTACAGACTATTTATCGTCAGAGGCTTGGATGGATGCAGTAGTAGCAAACTGGGATAATTACAGGGTAATCGTTGGCCATATTGATGCGGATAACAAACTGGTCAGTGAGGAATTTTATCCGGACAAGGATGCCGGGGAAGATTTTATCCTGCCATCGATTCCGGACACCTTTCCTTCCATTACAACTCTGCTTTGGCCAATGGAAGATCTGCTCATCCGGTCCTTCTCGCTTCCCCTTCCCAGTTTGCGCTTGCTTGATGCTCAAGTTCTCGGACAGGAACTCGAAGACTTAAGCGGTGTGGAGGCGGGTGAATGGTGGCTTGCCTGGCAGGCGAAAAAAGAGGAAGAGCAGGTTGTTGGCGTGGTGTTTGCCCTACCCCAGGCCATGAAGTCCGCTTTATCAAGTCATCGTCTGGGGTATTGCAAATATTTCTGGCCCGATGGCTGGGCGCGTCTGACCGCGTTGTTGCCCGATCATGAGGCGGAGGTTGTTGCCGTTCTTGATGCCGATGAACAAGGTCTGTTTCTTGGCGTATTTAACCGCGGGGCATGGTCGGGTATGCGGCGGCTGAATTTTGTGTCCTCCAGGTCTATGGAAGATATTGCCAACGACATTCATCTCAGCCTGACGGCAATGGAATATACGCCGGACCTTCCTGCCCGCGGTCGTTTAAATGAGGCGTTGCTCGAATTACTGGGTAAGCGCATCACCTGGCAGGGAACCACTCTGCCGTCCCTGCCTTCCCGTCTGGAGTCAAATATACGGGCCGTACATGAGTTGCCCGGCGCGGTATCCGGTCCTAATTTTCGGCATTCAAGCTGGGCTGCCAAGGCCGATTGGGTGTTACAGGCCTTGCCCTGGCGACGGGCAGCTGCTTTGGTGGCGCTTGTGGTGACATTCTCGTTTTTCTCGGATGTATATACATTGTCCGCTTTGCATGGCCGAATGGCATCCGGACAGAGAAAGGTCGAAGAGCTTTTTCATCAGGCCTTGCCTAAGGAAAAGGTCATCATCGATCCTATCGCCCAGCTCAGAAATGCAGCCGGAACAAGCGGCAACAAAGTTCAGAGCTGGTATTACCTCAAGCAACTGGAAGCAGTCGCCAAACTGAAAAACAGATTCGGCGGCCTGGCCCTTCGCGAGGTCAACCTTGTTGATGGTGGTATGGTGTTGGACGGAAACATAGAGAATTTTGCCTTGGTGAACAAAGTCCGGGATGAATTATCAAAACTGGTTCATGGAAAAGTGACAGTCGTGGATACCGAACTGGAAAAAGAGTCCAAGCATGTTCGTTTTAGGCTGAAATGGTCATGAAACGGATTGCGCTGGGGAACATCCGCCTCTTCAAGGAGAGGGGGCGCGGCATGTTGCGTGCCTCGGTTGTCGCGAAACTGAGGCCATGGTACCAAAAGCTGCCACGGAGAGAGCAAAGATTGTTACTGACAGCGGTGATTCTGGCGCCCTCGCTGGTATTCGTCTTTGGCCTGTGGTTGCCTGTCATTGACGGCATTCATGATGCTCGGCATCGGCTTCCAAAGCTGGAGCGGCAGCTTCAAGAGGCCCAGACCCTGGCTTCGAGGCTGAAACGATACGGGATAAAAATAGGTGGAAAGGATCTGTTGACGACGGTGGAGCAGTCCGCGCAAATGTCCCATGTCCGCTCCTTTATTGTGAGGCTCAAGCCTTACCCTGGGCCCAATGGCGGACAGCGTCTCCAGATACGCATGCAGTCCGTACCCTATTCATCGTTGATCCAATTTCTTGATATGCTGGCTCGGGCAGGCGTCAGTCTGAGCCGGGTGAAATTGCAAGCCAAGCCTGCGGCTGGCTTTCTCGATGTCAACCTGATGGCCATAGGCGGCAAGAAATGAGTCGTTCCCGATGGTTTGTTTATCTGGCTCTATTTCTCTTTTCTCTTCCTCTGTTTCTGTGGATGCGCTGGCAGCCGGAGCCCCTCCTGTTTTCGGTCATTAACAAGCCAAAGGTACACAAGATTCTTCGTATTGGCTCGGTTCACAAACACTGGCTTCCCGGGTTACGTGTCGAAGATGTAACCATCCGGTTACGCAAGGGGCCTCCCATAGAGCTGGATTACCTGGATGCCCAGCCGGTCTGGTGGCGGCTTGTCGCTGGAACGCCCGCCGTAAAGGTTTGCGGTGAAGGAAAACATCAATCATTTTGTCTGATCGCAGCCATGTCAGGTCAGGAGATCCGTTTTTCGGATCTTGACGTCAAAGCCGATACAGCCGCCCTGAAGCCTTATCTACCTCAACTTGTCCTCTTCCCTATCAAGGGCTCGATCCATATTCAGGGCAGTTTAGGTATGTTGCGTAAGAGCAGGCAGCCTGGGCAGGCGGATCTACATCTTTTTGTGAATAAGACCGCCCTGAAATCTGGAAAAACTCCTCAGTTGATTGGGGACTATGAACTCGCAATTCTGTCAAAAGATTCCACCTGGAAATGGTCGTTAAACGGCGGTAAAGCTCTGACGCTTCATGGCAATGGAACACTTGGGCCCACTGGCTCCGATGTGACCAAATGGCTAATTCGTGGCCAGATAGATGTCACGGGCAAAGGACAGAGCGCTCTGTTACTTAAAAATATCGCGGGAAGCGACCGGACTAAGGCAAAAATATCAGGTATCCTGCGCAGACCTGTTTTTCAATGGACGCATTGACTGGCTCATATGGATATTGAAGGCATCATCCGTGGCATCAGCATCTGGGCCATTCCGGTTGTTTTAGCGATTATCCTGCATGAAGTTTCCCATGGCTGGGTAGCGGACAAGCTGGGCGATGATACCGCGCGCTGGATGGGGAGACTGACACTCAACCCGCTGAAGCATATAGATCCTGTTGGAACTATTTTGCTTCCCTTGCTTCTCCTGGTTTTGCATTCCCCCTTTTTATTTGGCTACGCCAAGCCGGTTCCCGTTAACTTCAGCAAGCTCAGGAGACCGAAAAAAGATATGGTATGGGTGGCAATGGCTGGTCCGGCGATGAACCTGGCCCTTGCTTTGATCTCTTCCCTGTTGCTTGCCGTGTTGACCAAAGGGCCATCGGCCATGGCCTGGCTGATTCAACCGGTATCCCTGATGTGTCAGGCATCCATCATCATCAATATGGTCCTTTGTGTTTTTAACCTGTTGCCTCTGCCTCCATTGGATGGCGGCAGAATTGCCGTCGGTCTGCTGCCCGAGCCATTTTCCTACTATCTGGCCAGGCTTGAGCCATTTGGTTTTTTTATCATTGTCCTGCTGCTTTTGCTGGGTCTGTTTCAGAACATCCTTGGCCCGATCATTTTTGGCGCCAGCAACTCATTGATCCATTGGGCATTAGCCTCTTACTCGTAAAATATCATGCAAATTAAATCCTGTTTGGTTTCGGCTTAGCCGGGTTAGGGATATCGTGGCGGGTAGGCGGGGAAGTCGGCGCTGCTCATGTGTTGTGCAAGATGGTCTCCAGCATTCCAGGAGCTTTTTCTTGATTTAACCCGTTATTTTGGATAGAAAGCGCGCCACTTCGCGCGTCGCCTTGCGATTGTGCCCTGGAAATAATCCGGATTACGATTTTTTTTGGGGATTGAGCGGCGGAGGTAATAACAATCGGAGGACAAAAATGTCAAAATTTACCATGAAACAATTGCTGGAGGCTGGAGTTCACTTCGGACATCAAACCCGTCGCTGGCATCCCAAAATGGCCCCGTATCTGTTTGGTCAGCGTAATGGGATCCACATCATTGACCTGCAGAAAACATTAAAACTGGCGAACGAATCATTTCAGTTTATGCGCGAACTGGCCACCGCTGGCGGCAGGGTTCTGTTTGTCGGAACAAAAAAGCAGGCCCGTAGCTCCATCTGTGAAGAGGCCAGCCGGGCCGGCCAGTATTACGT
>CAZQZF010000166.1:0-4696 GCA_964597745.1 uncultured Zetaproteobacteria bacterium | reverse complement strand
AAATAAGGAGCGGAATAATTATGTGGTAATAATAAAATGTCAAGTATTTCAATAAGTTATGTCAATGATTCAATTGAATGATTGAATATTCTGATGCCGCGTACGGTTAGAAAATAAAAATCCCGGTAGTATGCCTCAATGGCGATTGACCATGCCGTGATTTGATCCTGTTTGGCTCTGGCTTCGCAGATCCTCCTACAGTTTGGCGAACAGATCATGAAATGTCTGATTAAATGCAAGCTGGTTGCGTGAGGTCAGGCCGATCAGGGTGAGGCGCATCGTTCCGGACTCAGGACGAATGCGATGCGGTATAGTAGAACATGATGCACAGGTCAATGACGAGAATCGCACCGCCGATCCATTCGGATTTGCCGCGTCATGTGCTCCGCCCCGTCATAACATCAAAATCATTCAATTATTCAATTGAATGATTGAACTAACTAATTAAATTCATTGACATTTTTATATTTTTTGTCTACTATATGGCTTCAGAGTCCGGCATGGAAGGCTCTGGTGAACAAGAGCAGGAGTCTGTTATGGATGTAAAGCTTACAAATCTTCGTAAAAACTTCGGCGGCGCGCCCGTTATCAAGGGTATGGATATCGCGGTGAAGTCGGGGGAGAGGGTTGCCATTTTAGGGCCCAATGGCGTCGGTAAAAGTACGCTTTTCAGGCATCTTAACCTTACGCTTGCCCCCAGCGAGGGAAGTATTGAACTGGATGGAGTCGTGGTCAACAGTCTCGGGGCAAAGGAAGCCCGGGCCATGAGAAGACGTATCGCCACTATTCATCAACAATTTAACCTTATCCCCAGGTTCCAGGTCATCAATAACGTTATTGCGGGAAAGCTCGGTCTTTGGCCGACTTACAAGGCGCTGTTTTCGCTTTTGATAAAACCCCTGGATGAAGGCGGCGTTCGCAAGGTGCTCGAGGAAACAGGCATAGCAGACAAGATACACTGGCGGACCGACTGCTTGAGCGGCGGCCAGCAACAGTGGGTTGCTATAGCTCGTGCGTTTTATCAGGATCCGGACCTGATCCTCGCCGATGAACCTTGCGCTTCCCTTGATCCCCGAAATGGCGAGAAGCTGGTCAAGCTTCTGGTGAACTGGAGTGAGCAGAACGACAAGACTGTTATCGCCACGTTCCACTCCGTGAAGCTTGCGCTTGCACACTTCCCAAGGATCATCGGTTTGAAAGACGGCTCCGTCTTTTTTGATCTGCCCGCAGAGCAGGTAACGACTAAACTCTTGCGAGAGTTATACCGCGGAAAAAATACGAGGGAAGTTGAGGCAAAGGAAAGTGTCGCCATCCCAATGCGCCTCTCTGCAGCAGTCAAGGTATGACTCCCTACTAAGAGGGCTGTTTTTTGTAGGAATAGCCCTCCTTCTTGGCGGGAGCTACAAGCTTTCAGAGGTGGACCTCTCACTCCTGTGGAGTGAGGATGGTTTGGCTGCCGCCGGGAATTTTCTCTCAGGTCTTATACCTCCCGCCCACTCCCGGGAATTCTTGACCTTCGCGATCAAACCCACCCTGGATACGCTTTGCATCTCCATTCTGGGAACGCTCATGGGGGTATTCCTCGCCTTTCCACTGAGTCTGCTTGCCACCCGCTCTCTGTATCACGGAGGCGCTACCGTTTCCGCGCGGGGCCAGCCACTGGCAAAAATTCGAACCGCCCCCTATTTTTTAACCCGAGGGTTTCTGAACCTGTTAAGATCAATCCCTGAGCTGGTCTGGGCCCTTATCTTTGTCAGGGCCGTGGGGCTGGGGCCGCTGCCGGGCGTGCTTGCCCTGGGCGTCGCCTATGCCGGGATGCTGGGCAAGCTCTATTCAGAGATCCTCGACTCAGTCGACCCCAAGCCCATCGACGCCCTTCATTCCACGGGGGCGTCAAAGGTCCGGATCATTTTCTACGGCTACCTTCCACTGGCCTTGCCGGACCTTATATCCTACACGCTCTATCGATGGGAATGTGGCATACGGGCAGCCGTGGTGCTGGGTTTTGTCGGCGCCGGCGGCATCGGGCAGGAGTTGGAATTGTCCATGAGGATGTTCAATTACCATGAGGTGTCAACGCTGATCATTATTCTCTTCCTGCTGGTGGGAATGGCCGGTCTAATCAGCGGCTGGATACGGAGAAAGATCATCTAGATGGAAAAGGCCGGAAGGTTCCCCCCCGTATTGCTGGTAACTCTTGTCCTGGCGCTTCTCATTGTGTTGAGCGTCAAAGGACTCGATATAGATCCGTCGCTGATTTTCAGCATGGAGGGCGTCCGCCAGATCGCCTCGTACTTTTACGATCTTTTTCCGCCCGATCTATCCGGGGAGTTTCTTCAAGAGGTCTTTATCGCATCCGTGGAAACCCTCGCCATGTCAATCATGGGGACCGTTTTCGCCATTCTCATATCCACCGCGCTAACCATCTTCGCGACGCGGAGCGGGGTTGTTACGGGATGGACCGCTGGTGAAACAAAAACAAGAGGCGCCTGGTTCCATGGTTCCATGGTCTTTTTAAGCAAGATGGTGCTTAATATGTTGCGCTCTATTCCGGATCTGCTGTGGGCGATAATTTTTATATTGGTGGTTGGTTTGGGCCCTTTTGCCGGGGTTCTGGCCCTGGCCCTGCATACCGGCGGCGTATTGGGGAAACTCTACACCGATGTTCTCGAGAATGTAGACCCTCGGCCGGTGGAGGCCATCGCGGCGATAGATACTGGCAGAGTAAAGCTCTTTTTCTACGGTATTCTCCCGCAGGCATTGCCCCAGTGTCTTTCCTATACTCTTTACCGCTGGGAGATGAACATCAGGGCGGCGGCCATCCTTGGTTTTGTCGGCGCCGGCGGGATTGGTCTGCTCTTTTATAAGGCTATCAGCCTGTTCCAGACAGGCAAGGTTTTAACCCTGATTATCGCCGTCTTCATCATGGTAAATATGGTGGACGGTTTGAGTCAGCACCTCAGGAAAAAGCTTCTATAACCAAGGGGTGGTCTCTTACCCGTGAAATCTCGTACAAACAAATACATACGAAGCGAACCGCGAATGGACGCAAATGCGCGCGAATATAAACTCTTAAACCATCGCCTTTGACTTTATTCGTGTCTATTCGCGTTCATCCGCGGTTCGCTATTGTCTTGTTTGGTTCGGGCTAAGATAGAGCCGTATGCAAACATACATGCTCCGGCGGCGGCGATAACGATATAGAAAACATTCAGCTCAAATCCCACCGTCCTGGCCAACAGGGCGGTGACGGCGCTCAGACAGAGAAGCACAATGCCAAAAATCCGCATCTTCATTCCCTTGGGGGGCCGTCCCATCAATGATTAGCCCGAATATTGCACGAAGGATTCGGAATTCAGGGTTGATCCGCCTTCATGCAATATCGGGTTAGACCATAAAGCCGAGGACAAATGCCTTATAGTGCCGCATCAGTCCGAAAATAGCAAGCAGGGCGGGGATCAGCACGATGAGGGCGCAAATGACCCTTATCAATCGGGCGTTTCGTACGACAAACCCACGCCTTCTTAACGCCAGGATGAGAACAACTCCGGTTAGGCCAAAGGCTATGCTTATGCCGATGCCGTACCAAACCGCCAGATACCATCCTTGAACGGCCATGTGTGGTTTTGACGCCAATTGCATGATGCTCGACATGGTTGGCGAAATGCAGGGTGAGTAGATGATCGCGAAGGTGACGCCAATAATCAGGGACATTGCGCTCACAAGCATCGGACTGTGTCTCTTGCTCAGGAAGTTGTCGCGATCGGCCAACAGAATATAGAGGCTCGCAAGCAGGATGAATATGCCTGACACTAATCTGATATTGCTAAGATTGTAGAGGAGAAACTTATTTATTTCCAGGCTGGAGATGAGGAGAATCGAATAAAAAATAGTGAAGCCAACCCCATAGGCGACAGATGGGAGAATGGCCCATTGGAAAATTCCGGCATCAGCCTTATGGTGAAGGGCGACCAGATAAAGACCAACTATATAGGCCATGAAGAAGGGGCTGATCTGCATGAAGCAAACTTGCCAGACCGAGAAAAATGAGGAGAAGCCTCCCCACAGGGCGGTACCGATTCCCATTATGTAATATCTTTAATCCACTGCGGGAATTCGTCTTGTTTGGTTTTGATGTTTCCATAGAAGACGCGTTTCACCTTGCCTGCTTTATCGATAAAATATGTGGTGGGCGGCTGGCCAATTCCATAGGCCTCGGCTATCCGGGAGCCGTCATCATATCCGGCGGGAAACGGTATCTCCCACTTTTTGGTAAACGCCGCAAAATTCGACTGGGTATCCTGAATGCCGACCATAAGAAATGCGACGTTAGCATCCTTATACTTCTGATAGGCCTTTTCCATCAGCGGTACGGAATCATTGGAACAGCGGCACCAGGAGGCCATAAATGTGAGGACCAGCCCCTTGCCGGCAAAGCTCTGCAGATTTACCTGTTTCCCATTGACCAGTTTCAGGGTGAAGGGGGGGGCCTTTGCGCCGACTTTGAGCAATGCCTGACCATTTCCACCGCAGCCGGAGAGCGAGGCCGCGAGAAAAAAAACAGTAGCGAGATTCAGGAGTCTATAACAGTTTATCGATTTCATGATGTAGTAGTTCCTCCGTAGCCGAACCAGGATGGAAATAACTAATCTTGCTTTTCTTTCCTATAAAAAAGGTCGTGGGCAAACCATATAAC
>CAZQZF010000165.1:0-4730 GCA_964597745.1 uncultured Zetaproteobacteria bacterium | reverse complement strand
GCCGAATTACTGAGCCGACACGCGGAAAAATTCATATCAATGGCCGGGTGGCCAGCTTGTTGGAAGTGGGTACGGGTTTTCATCCCGAATTGACAGGCAAAGAAAACATCTATCTTAACGGTGCCATCCTTGGCATGCACAGGGCGGAGATCAAAAGGAAATTTGACGAGATCGTGGATTTCTCCGGGGTGGAGAAGTTTCTGGATACGCCTGTGAAACGCTATTCCTCCGGCATGTATGTCCGCCTTGCCTTTGCAGTGGCTGCACATCTGGAGCCTGAGATCCTGGTTGTGGACGAGGTGCTGGCAGTAGGCGACGCCCAGTTCCAGAAGAAATGCCTGGGGAAGATGGAGGAAGTGGGCAAGAAAGGTCGAACCGTCCTGTTTGTCAGTCACAATATGGGTGCAATTCAAAAGCTATGTGGTCGCGCTGTTCTCTTGAGTGAAGGAGGCGTTCAATTTGAAGGGTTGCCAGAAGTCGCAACGTCCTATTATCTAGGCAGAGGTGGGGCCGAGTCAGCACATGCATTTTCTGTTAATCAAAAAAAGTTGCTTGAAGATAATAGGAGCGGGGTCAATATCCTAGACATTCAAATGTTATCTCCGCAAGGAGTCCCCTGTAAAAACATTCAGACGAATGACCCGGTAGTTATCCGAGTATATTACCAAGCGTTTGATGAAATGGCCGAAGTTCCAATTGCATGCATGATAAAAGCAAAGAGTGCTTTTGGTCAGGAGATATTTCGCCTGAGTTCTATGCCGATTAGTGGGTATGAAATAAACTGCCTCGGCCATAAAGGTCATATAGATGTTTTGCTTGAATCGTTGCCTTTTGCGGCAGGTCGATATTATCTTGATGTGGGCTTTGCTCGCCCCAATATAGAATATTTGTTTGTCTTGGAAGATCTTGTGCAGTTTATCGTTTCTCCAAAAGACGTTTATGGAAGCGGTATCGCGGTCGAGCAGGATCGCGGCCTTATTGTTCTGCCGCACAAATGGGTTCATTATCAAAATGAAATTAAGCAAAAAGAGAAGGGTCAAAAATGACTTTAGACAGACAAGGCTCGGGTTTGATATTCTTGGTTTCGTTGCCGAGATCCGGGTCCACTATGCTGCAAAAGGTGTTGAGCAGCAATCAGGACGTGCATACGACTTCCGAACCATGGGTTGCGTTGCATCCAGTTTATGCGCTCCGCGAACATGGACACTCATCTGAATACAATTCCCAATTGGCCTATAGGGCGCTTCATATTTTTCTCGGCGATCTCGAGAGAGGGGAAGAGACCTACTATGAGAGCCTTCGACTCATGCTTTCCCATATTTATGGGACTGTATTAAGACAATCAAAGAAAAAATACTTTCTGGATAAGACTCCGAGATATTATGAAATTATCCCGGAACTCCACAGGCTTTTTCCCGGTGCCAAATTAATTTTGCTCTTGAGGAACCCCATGGCGGTTTTGCATTCACGCATCAATTTATTGCCGGATAGAAAGGGTGGCAAAGGACTGAAAGAACTAAATTTATACGAGCGCGATTTGTTGTATGGTCCCGGAAAACTTTTGGACGGGATAGAGGTATTGGGAGACAACTGTCTTGTTTTGAAATACGAGGATTTCATTTTGCATCCAGATTCTGAACTAGAAACCCTCTGCAAGTATCTGGGCATTACATATTCTGCCAGTATGCTGGAATATAATAAGGGCAGTCCCCAAGTTATGAAATTTGGGGATCCTGTAAAAGTATATAAAAACAAGAGGCCTACTGCAGAGTATCGAGATAAGTGGGTTGAGAGCATGGCAGGCAGCCCGCAGTTATGGAGGATGTTTTCTGAGTATCGTGAATTTCTAGGTGATGATTTGATAAGTGCTCTTGGCTATTCACCTTCCGGAATTAAAAATATTCTCGATGAGACCAAGCCAACGAAGTCAAAGCTATTTTTCACTAAATCGTTGGATTCATTTGTGCGCTTACTGAATGAGAACAAATGAAATTTTCTATTGTAACCCCGGCACATAACAGTGAGAGATTTATTGCTGAGACTATTGAGAGTGTCATCAGCCAGAAAGGTGATTTCAGTATTGAATTTATAATAATGGATAACTGCTCGACCGATGGGACTTTATCGATAGTTGAAGAATATCAACGCAGCGTCAAATCTGGCGCAAGAAAACCCCATTGCCACAGTGTTGAAATGAAGCTGGTTTCCGAGCCTGACTTGGGTATGTATGATGCTATCAATAAAGGCTTCGCTCTCGCATCAGGCGATGTTCATGCATGGATCAATTCTGACGATATTTATTTGCCTGGCGCGTTTTCTGTTGTCCAAAGGACTCTTGAGGCTTTCCCCGAAATTAGCTGGATTAAGGGCATTACTTCCTACATTGATGAAAACTCGACAATTTATTCTGTTGGTAAATGCAATTTGTATTTACAAGAATGGATCCGAGATGGAATGTATGGACCTGTTCTGTATTTCATTCAGCAGGATAGTGTTTTCTGGCGATCCGGTTTATGGGGGCAGGTAAAAAATGAAATATCAGATTATTTTTTGGCCGGTGATTACTTTATTTGGAGACAGTTTGCCAGAAATTATGCGCTTTATTCCTTAAACGCCTACGTTAGTTGTTTTCGGAAGGTGCCGGGGCAGAAGAGCGAGACAATTGACAAGTATTGGGATGAAGCACTGGCAAAGAATGACCTTAACGAACAACTGGCTAGAAAAATAAGGATTAGCAACAGGCTTTCGTCTCATTTTCCTAATTGTATGCGTCCAGTTTTATGTAAACTGATTTATGGGGGGCAAAGCGGTCATCTTGTATTGCCAGGAGACTCCATGTCACCTGTGCTTACTGAATGTTCCCCTGAAGAATTGAATAAAATTCTTTCATGAAATGCCCTATCTTTAGATCTGATAGACCTATTGAATCAGCCTCGATGTTTGATGACCGCTATGGCTACCCCGGCGTTTTTGACTTAATGCGTTGCCGGGAATGCGGGCATGCGTTTTTACAACATGATTTTACGCCGGAACAGTTGACGGATTTATATTCCAATTACTATCCCCGCTCAAAGTTTGATTTAGATGCTTATCAACCATATCGTGAGAAAAAGGGACTTTGGGCATGGCTGGATGGATCGAAGAGTTCTGCCTTTCGCTGGGTGCCGAAGCATGTTCGGATACTGGATGTCACTATCTATGGGTAATATGAAAGTTGTAGTTTCATATTACCCATGAACAGGTTTATAGTGCATCGATGATTCCACGTACGCTTGAGCCTGTTTTGAAGAAATTGGCGGGTCAGTATCCCGTCCTTACCATCACGGGCCCGCGTCAGAGCGGGAAGACAACACTCTGCCGGGCAGCGTTCCCCGATAAGCCGTATGTCAATCTGGAGCGGCCTGATATCCGCGAGTTTGCCAGCAATGATCCGCTTGGTTTTTTGGCATCGCATGCTGACGGCGCGATTCTGGATGAAATACAGCGGGTGCCGCAGCTTGTCTCGTATCTACAGACGCTGGTGGATGAGCGTCAACAGCCCGGGCAATTCATCTTGACCGGCAGTCAGCAATTTGAGGTAATGACGACCATTACTCAGTCGCTTGCAGGCCGGACAGCCCTGCTTAAGCTGCTGCCATTGAGCATGGAGGAGCTATCTGGCGCTGGATTCACTCCGGCGAGCGATCAGCTGTTGCTGACAGGTTTCTATCCTCGTATTTATGATGCCGGGATCAACCCGACCCAGGCCCTCGGCGATTATCTGGAAACCTACGTGGAACGTGACATCCGGCAGCTCATTTCCATCAAGAATCTGACGCTGTTCGAGAGATTTGTTCGCCTCTGTGCCGGTCGGGTCGGGCAGTTGGTGAACCTCCAGAGCCTTGGTAATGATGTGGGCATATCCCATACGACCGCCCGAAGCTGGCTCACCCTGCTGGAGGCCAGTTATGTGGTGTTTCTGCTACAGCCATGGCATACCAATATTTCAAAACGCCAGATAAAAACGCCCAAGCTCTATTTCTATGATGTCGGCCTGGCCAGTTATCTGCTCGGCATCGAAAAAGAGAGCCATGTGAACCGGCATCCGCTTAGAGGAAACCTGTTTGAGAATATGGTCGTCATCGATGCTTTGAAATATCGTTATCATCGTGGCAGGCGCAGCAATCTGTATTTTTGGCGTGATGCCAAAGGTAATGAAGTTGATCTGCTGATAGGGACCGGGGCGGATATTGCGGCAGTGGAAATCAAGTCGGGAGCAACCATCAGTAGCGACTATTTCAAAGGATTGCGTACATTTACATCCAGACTTGCCTCTCCGCCCGGAACTTGTGCGCTGGTGTATGACGGCGAGGAGCGGCAACAGCGAAGCGATGTGACGATCTGGCGTACCAGAGATGTAGGCGAAATGATGCGGAGCCCGGAATGAGGGGCGAATTCACTTAGCAGAAAATTGAAAAGATTTAATTTTTAATTTTGCAGGCAGGCATATCAGCCTGATGAATTTCTGAAGAAATGATTGATGATTGGCATGACACTGAGACGCGGGACGGACGAAGTCAGATGATGAAGGGAAATGGTACAATGGCAGACCTGACCGTATTGATGGTAACTCGACAGCAACTGGAGGTTGGATAGACATGGATGAGCTTATTGAACAGCAGCGCGAAGCTATTTTGGCTATTGCTGAACGCCATGGCGTGACGGATGTACGAGTCTTTGGTTCCATGGTA
>CAZQZF010000164.1:0-4734 GCA_964597745.1 uncultured Zetaproteobacteria bacterium | reverse complement strand
CGAGAGGGTGGCAGGACCGTCGGCGCCGGCGTCGTCACCGAAATTATCAAGTAGGCGAGAGATTATGACGGAACAAACCGTACGTATACGGCTAAAGGCATTTGATCATCGTATCCTTGATCGTAGTGCCAGGGATATTGTGGAGACCGCGAAACGAAGCGGCGCCAAGGTCTGTGGGCCAATTCCGTTGCCGACAAAGATCGCAAAATATTGCGTCATCCGCTCCCCGCACAAGGACAAGGATTCACGCGAGCAATTTGAGATTCGAACGCATAAGCGGTTGCTGGACATTGAAAGTCCGACACCGCAGACCATAGATGCACTGATGAAACTTGATCTCCCGTCCGGTGTGGATGTGGAAATCAAGATTTAATTGGGAGAAGAATGATGGCCGCTGGTCTGATTGCCCGAAAGAAAGGAATGACCCAGATATTTACCGACGCAGGTGAAGCCGTGCCGGTGACGGTTCTCAGCGCCGAATCCTGCCGGATCATTACCAGGCGGACTGCGGACAGGGATGGCTATGATAGCATTCAGGTCGGTTTTGGCGCTGCCAGGCGCCATCAGACACGAGCTGTGCAGGGACATTATGCAAAACAGGGTCAGGATGAGATGGGCGGTCTTAAGGAATTCCGGGTTAGTTCCGATGCGGAGTTTGAGGTTGGTCAAGAGCTGACCGCGGCCATGTTCAAAGCCGGCCAGAAGGTTGATGTGTCCGGGACTTCAAAGGGACGAGGGTTTTCCGGTGTGATGAAACGCTGGAATTTTGCCGGAGGCCGGGCCAGCCACGGCGCCGAGAAGGTCCATCGTCAGATGGGATCCACTGGCCAGTGTCAGTTCCCTGGCCGGGTTTTCCCCGGTAAAAAGATGCCGGGCCAATATGGCGCAAAACGCATCACGACACAAAATCTCGTGATTGAACACGTGGATGAGAAGGCCAATATTTTACTGATACGCGGTGCAGTTCCAGGGCCTGCGGATGGGCTTGTTGAAATTTGTCCGGCGGTAAAAGGGGCTTAAGCTGTGAAAATTGATATTGTAGATCAGGGTAACCGGAAGGTAGGCAGCCGTGATTTGAATCCCGCTGTGTTTGGCCTTGAATCTGATCCGGGCTTTGTGCATCGGGTGCTGATGGCCTTGCAGGCAGGACGCCGGGCTGGCACGCATGCTACCAAGACACGGTCAACTGTTTCTGGTGGCGGCCGAAAGCCATTCAAACAAAAAGGGACGGGACGAGCTCGCCAGGGTTCGACCCGGGCGACCCAAATGCGTCATGGTGCCATTGCCCATGGGCCACAGCCCCGTTCCTATCAGACGCGTATTAATAAACGGGAACGGCGGCGCGCCCTTTGTCTAAGCCTTTCCGAGCATATGCGAAACGGGTCCCTCACCGTTGTGGATCAATTCGTCATGAATGCCATCAAGACCAGGGGCTTTGTTCAGGCTATGACGATACTGAAGGCGGAGAACGCCTTGCTGGTTCTGCATGAGGATGATGCCGTTGTCCTGATGTCCGCCCGCAATGTACCGCATCAAAAGGTTGTTCTGGACGGGCAACTCAACCTTCATGACCTGATAAAATATAACCGCCTGATTCTGACCACAGGGGCGGTGGAAAAACTGGAAGGACGGCTGGCATGAGCGCGAACTATAGTCAATACCGGATCTTAGGCCGGCCGGTGATCACGGAGAGAAGCTACCAGGCGACTGGAGCCAACAATCAATACACATTCCGGGTGGAAAGGTCTGCCAGCAAGCCAAAAATCAAGGCGGCGGTAGAGGCGGCCTTTGATGTCAAGGTGGAGAAGGTTCAGATGATCAACCTTCCCGGCAAACCCAAGCGTCGTGGTCAACATGAAGGACGCCGGGCCGGTTACCGGAAGGCCGTAGTGCGCCTGGCTGAAGGCTATAGCCTGGAAACGATGGAAGAGGCCTGATGATATGGCATTAAAGGTGTTAAAATCTATAACCAATGGATCCAGAGGGCGAGTAACCGTGATTTCCAGGGGCCTGCATCGAGGGAAACCGGTAAAAGGATTGACCCGTGGTCTATCCGGGAAAGGTGGCCGCAACAACAAGGGCCGGTTGACCGCTACCTCTCGAGGCGGCGGTTGCAAGCGCTTATATCGTGATGTGGATTTCAAACGGGGAAAGATGGGTGTCCCGAGCACGGTTGTCCGTATCGAATACGATCCCAATCGTACGGCCCATATCGCCCTGATTCACTTTACTGATGGAGAAAAGCGCTATATCCTGGCGCCGCAGGGCTTGCGTCCCGGAGATTTGGTTCAATCAGGGCCGGAGGCCGAAATACGTATCGGTAATGCCTTGCCTTTGGGCCGGATCCCCGTCGGAACATTGTTGCATAATATTGAGATGAAACCGGGGAAAGGCGGTCAGATGGCCAGAAGCGCCGGCGCCGGCGCACAACTTATGGGCAAGGAAGGGTTACGCGCCATCCTGAAACTGCCATCGGGTGAGTTTCGCAAGGTGGATATTCGTTGCATGGCTTCTATCGGCGTTATTGGTAATGTAGATTATTCCAACCGTAAGATTGGCAAGGCAGGCTGTTCTCGATGGATGGGAATCAGACCAACGGTTCGCGGAGTGGCCATGAATCCCGTTGATCATCCGCATGGAGGCGGGGAGGGACGCACCTCAGGGGGCAGACATCCAGTCAGCCCGTGGGGAGTGCCCACCAAGGGCCACAAAACCCGCAACAGGAAGAAGGCGTCCAGCCGCGATATCGTACGACGCCGAAATGAAAAATAAGGAAGTTAGATCATGGCACGTTCATTAAATAAAGGGCCCTATATTGAAGCTTCATTACAGAAAAAAGTGAATGCGGCGAAAGAGGGCGCAAAAAAAGGCGTGATCAAGACCTGGTCACGGCGCTCGACCATCGCACCGGATTTTGTGGGGTTGAATTTTGCGGTGCACAACGGCAACAAGTTCATTCCCGTGTTTGTATCTGAAAATATGGTGGGCCATAAATTGGGAGAATTTTCTCCAACCCGAACCTACTACGGTCACGGTGCGGATAGAAAGGCGAGGAAGAGGTAGACCATGACCGCGGAAGTACGCGCTGTACTAAAGAATATTCGAATCAGCCCACAGAAGGCTCGCCTAGTGGCGGATCAAATTCGCGGTCTGGCTGCGGAGCAGGCTCTTTCACTCCTGGTTTTGTCACCCAAAAAGGCGGCAAGGCTCATGGAAAAGGTGCTCAAATCCGCCATAGCCAATGCCGAGCAGAATGACGGGTTGGACGTGGATAATTTGATTGTTTCCCGTGCGTATGTGGATGCTGGGGCTGTAATGAAACGATTTCGGCCGAAAGGCATGGGTCGTTCGCGCAAACGTTACCATCGTAGCAGTCACCTGACGGTGACTGTACGTGAACGCAGTTAAAGGAGGTCGTCCTTGGGACAAAAAGTTAATCCGATAGGATTCCGGCTTGGCGTCAGCCGGGAATGGGATTCGCATTGGTATGCTGATAAACAGTTTAGCAAGTTTTTACTTGAGGATATTCGGCTTCGTGAATACATCAAAAAGAAACTTCATCAGGCGGGTGTGTCCAGAATCGTCATTGAACGGCCGGCCGGGAAAATCAAGATAACGGTTCATACGGCCCGACCCGGGGTAGTGATAGGGAAAAAGGGCGCCGATATTGAGAGCCTTCGCTTACAATTGAGGGCTATGACGGGCGGTGATGTGCAGGTGTATATCATTGAAGTTCGCCGCCCGGAAGCGGAAGCGCAGCTGGTGGCCGAAAATATCGCCTTTCAGTTGGTGCGCCGCGTTGCATTCCGACGCGCCATGAAACGTGCCGTTCAAGGGGCGTTGCGCATGGGCGCCAAGGGCGTGCGAGTGAACTGTGGAGGCCGCCTGGGTGGCGCCGAGATTGCCCGTACTGAATGGTATCGTGAAGGAAGGGTTCCTTTGCACACCCTGCGTGCTGATGTTGATTATGGGTTTGCGGAAGCAAAAACCACGTACGGTATTGTCGGCGTCAAGGTATGGGTGTTTAAAGGTGAGAAACTCGGTGGAAATGCCGAGGATCAGGCTTAAAAGGAGTTCCGGACGTGTTGCAACCGAAAAAGATTCGCTGGCGTAAGCATCACAAGGAGCTGCGTCGGCTGACTGGGAAAACGGATCGGGGCGCCCGGTTCAGTTATGGTGAGTTCGGTCTCAAGGCCATGGAGGCGGGCAGGATTACAGCTCGTCAGATAGAAGCTGCCCGAATCGCCATCACCAGGCATATTCGGCGTCAGGGCCGGGTGTGGATACGGATTTTCCCCGACCTTCCCGTCAGCAGTAAGCCGGCGGAAGTACGCATGGGTTCGGGAAAAGGCGCGCCTGAATACTGGGTTGCGGCAGTCCGCGCCGGACGCCTGTTGTACGAGATGGAAGGCGTTGAGGAAGATCAGGCCCGGCAGGCGTTGACCTTGGCATCAGCCAAGCTCCCCATCCGGACGAAGGTCGTACGCCGTGGGGTTGGCCGATGAAGCCAAATGAATTAAAAAAGCTCAGTATCACTGAGCTTGCAGAACACCTGGATGAACTGGCGGCGGAAGGCATGAAGCTGCGTTTCCAGAAGGCAAGCATGCAGCTGGCAAATCCAGCCCGGATCCGCCAGGTTCGCCGGGAGATAGCTCGTGTTCAGACCGTGTGGTGCAACGGGGTCGACCACAAGAGCGAGGTATAGAGGAAAACAAGCGAAAAACACAACAAGCG
>CAZQZF010000163.1:0-4745 GCA_964597745.1 uncultured Zetaproteobacteria bacterium | reverse complement strand
GGTTCTGACGGCTTTAAGCTCCCGGATCAGCTTGAAGTTGAGATTGAACGTCATTTTAATCAACTTCCCGGTCTGCCTGCCGCCAGTAGTGTTGGCAAGGCCTTCAGGATTGATGACGCCCGCGGGCGCTATGTGGAGTTTCTGAAGTCTACCCTACCCAGGGGATTGCGGCTTGACGGGTTGAAAGTGGTTGTTGATTGCGCGAATGGCGCGGCCTATGACGTGGCCCCGAGGGTCTTTACCGAACTCGGCTGCGATGTCATTCCACTGAGCCACCAGCCGGACGGGTACAATATCAATGTCCGTTGTGGATCATTATATCCTGATGCCATGTGCCGGGAAGTGGTTAATTCAGGATCCGATATTGGATTTGCTCTTGATGGCGATGCCGATCGTCTGATTGCCTGCGATCATCTCGGCCGGATTGTCGATGGAGACCGTGTCATTGCCATACTTGCGGAATACATGATAAAACGTGGGACATTGCGAGGAGACGGTGTTGTCACCACGCTGATGAGTAATATGGGTTTGGAACGCTATCTGGGAGAACAGGGACTAATCATGCACAGGGCTCAGGTAGGCGATCGATACGTTCTGGAGATGATGCAGGAAACCGGATGCAACCTGGGAGGCGAACAATCGGGCCATGTTATTCTGCTGGATGCAAATACCACAGGCGATGGCCTTTTGACGGCAATGAATCTTCTTGTAGCCATGCGCGAATCAGATTGCCCCCTTAATAATCTCGGGACGGGTATGGAGATTTTTCCACAGAAATTATGGAACGTCATGCTGCCGGAACCGATGGACCTTCTTTCCTCTACCCGATCAAAGCAGGCAATAAAAGAAGCTGAAGACTGTTTGGCGGGGGATGGCAGACTGAATGTGCGCATGTCCGGCACCGAGCCAAAGCTAAGAATCATGGTAGAGGCAAAGGATGAACAGGCCATGCTGGCCACCGGTCAGGCCCTTGCGGATCTGTTTGATGAGATGATTGCCAGCGCCTGACGGTTCAGGTTGGCGGATACACGATTCACGGTTCAAAATTCACGGTTCAAACTTGATGTTTAGGACTAATGTGTGCCTAACGCATGACTGGATCCTGGGTTGGGTCGGGGCGCTTGACCCGTATAATCCGCCTCTCTACTCTTCGCATCCGTCTGGTAATCATAAAAAGGCCATGCATGGTCTTTTTATGATGGATGATCATTTTTTTTGGCTCGTAGCTCAGGGGTAGAGCACTACCTTGACATGGTAGGGGTCGGCGGTTCGAAACCGCCCGAGCCAACCATTTTTCCCCGATATCACTCCTCTTCATCCTGAGCGGGTCAGTTCGACCTTGGCGTATGGCGCTGTAGCGCTAGGATGCAGGTCTTGCAACGGAGGAACAACATTGCCATGAATATTCGATTACCTGACGGTTCAAGCCGCGCCCTGAATAAGGGTGCAACAGCCTATGATCTGGCCGCTGATATCGGCCCTGGCCTGGCTCGGGCCGCAATTGCCGCAACAGTGAATGGCAAGCAGGTTGATGTCACGCACGTGCTCCACGATGACGATGAAGTCGCACTGATCACCGGCGAGTCAGAAGAAGGACTGGAGATTATCCGCCATTCCACTTCGCATTTGATGGCCATGGCCGTGCAGGAGTTATTTCCAAAATCGCAGGTGACGATCGGACCGGTGATTGAGGATGGATTCTATTACGATTTTGCCTTTGAGCGGGCTTTTACGCCGGAGGACCTGGAAAAGATAGAAGAGAGGATGCATGAGATTGCAGGGCGCAAGCTGGATATCGTCCGCGAAGAGCGGGATCGGGATGAGGCGGTGGCCCATTTTGAGGAAATCGGCGAGACATACAAGGCCAAACTGATCGGGCGCATTCCGGTTGGCGAAGTCGTCAGCCTTTATAAACAGGGAGAGTGGTCCGACCTCTGCCGCGGTCCGCATGTGCCGAATACGAGTGTGCTGAAACATTTTAAGCTGATGAAGGTGGCGGGCGCCTATTGGGAGGGCAACTCCGATAATGAGCAGTTGCAGCGCATCTATGGTACGGCATGGGCATCGAAGGCCGATCTGAAGGCCTATCTGCATCGGCTTGAAGAGGCGGAGAAGCGCGACCATCGTAAGCTGGCCAAGGCGCTTGATCTGTTCCATATGCAGGAAGAGGCGCCGGGTATGGTGTTCTGGCATCCGAAGGGATGGAGTATCTGGCAGACGGTGGAGAATGAAATCCGTACGGTCATGCGGGAGAACGGTTATCAGGAGATCAAGACGCCGCAGATCGTTGATCGCAAACTTTGGGAGAAATCCGGTCACTGGGATAAGTTCCATGAGGAGATGTTTACGACCAACACCGAGAACCGTGATTATGCCATCAAGCCGATGAACTGCCCCTGCCATATTCAGGTATTCAACCAGCATCTACATTCCTACCGCGATCTGCCGCTCAGACTTGCCGAGTTTGGTTCGTGCCATCGCAACGAGCCCTCCGGTACGCTGCACGGGCTGATGCGGCTTAGGAATTTCGTGCAGGATGATGCGCATATTTTCTGCACCGAGGATCAGATTCAGGATGAGGTGTGTAACTTCATCGATCTGACCTACGAGATTTACCGCCGTTTCGGTTTCAATGATGTGCTTATCTTCCTATCGGACAGGCCGGATCGCCGCGTCGGCACGGATGAACAGTGGGACAAGGCGGAAATTGCCCTGCATCGCGCACTCAAGTCGAAGGGGATCAAGTATGGGCTCAATCCCGGCGAGGGCGCTTTTTATGGCCCGAAGATTGAATTTTCTCTGAGAGATTGTCTGGGTAGAGTCTGGCAATGCGGCACCATCCAGGTTGACTTCTCCATGCCTGGGCGTTTGGGCGCGGAATATGTGGCCGAAGACGGCTCACGTCAGGCGCCTGTCATGCTGCATCGAGCCATCCTGGGATCCATGGAACGGTTTATTGGTATCCTGATCGAACATTATGCCGCCGCTTTTCCTTTCTGGCTGGCGCCGGTGCAGGCAGTGGTGTGTAATATTACCGATACACAGGCAGAATATGTCGCCGAGGTCACAAAGGAGTTGCATCAGGCTGGATTTCGGATAGAAATGGACTTGCGCAATGAAAAGGTCGGTTATAAAGTCCGCGCCCACACGATGGCTCGTATTCCATTCATTCTGATTGCGGGAGAAAGGGAACGCGAAGAAAAGACCGTTAATATACGTTCGCATACAGGGGAACGGTTGGGGACCATGACAATTACCGAGTGGCTGGACAGGATGCGGGTCATGAGTCGGGAATATCAGTAGGGGGTTTGTATTAAGAAAGAAATGGCTGTGAACTTCGCTATCAATGCGGACAGGGTTCGTGTTATTGGTGAAGATGGAAAACAGTATGGGATTTTACCTCTGACTGAGGCTGTGGCTCAGGCTAGAGATCAAGGTGTGGATCTGGTGTTGATGTCATCCAGTGCATCCCCCCCTGTCTGTAAGATAATGGACTACGGTAAATACAAGTATAAGGTTCAGAAGAAAGTTAACCTGGCGAAAAAACGGCAACACAGTATCCAGGTCAAGGAAGTGAAGATCGGCTCAAATACGGACAAGCATGATTTTGAGGTCAAGCTGAAAAATGCCCGCAAGTTTCTGGAGTCCGGAAACAAGGTGAAATTAAGTCTTCGGTTTCGCGGCAGGGAAATGGCCTACAAGGAACGTGGACTGGAACAGCTTAAGGCCATGGCTGGAAAGATTGAAGACCTTGGCAAGGTCGAACGTATGCCACAGATGGAGGGCCGGCAGATGATTATGATCATCGCTCCTCTGCAAAATAAATAGAATACAGGGTATAAAACGATGCCAAAAATGAAAACAAATCGCGGAGCCGCCAAACGATTTAATAAAACAGGCAGCGGAAAATGGAAGCGCAACAATGCATTTGCACGTCATATTCTGACGAAAAAATCCGCAAAGCGGAAACGGAATTTCCGCAATGTGGAAATCGTTTCCCATGCAGATTTGGCTCAGCTCAAGCGCCTTCTGCCTTATAAATAGGCGTAAAAAGTTCATCCATGACCTTTTTGCTCCACGGAAAGAGAAAATTGCGATTTTCACTTTCCTCACAAATCAATAGCTTGCACCGCAAGCAGTTGATTTGCGCGCCCCTCCATGGGCACGATGATGAAAGTCATCATTAAATAGGAGGCCCATATGCCACGCGTAAAATCAGGAGTCAGTGCTCATGCCCGTCACCGGAAGGTGATCAAGGCCGCCAAGGGTTATCGAGGACGTCGTAAAAACTGTTTTCGGGTTGCCACCCAGGCTGTAGATAAGGCCAGGCAATACGCCTATCGTGACCGGAAGGTGAAGAAACGCGAGTTTCGACGTTTGTGGATTGTTCGCATCAATGCGGCGGCCCGAATGCATGGCTTAAGTTATTCCCGTTTCATGTATGGTCTGGATCAAGCCGGGATTGAGATTGACCGCAAGATTCTAGCGGACATAGCAGTTCATGACGCTGACGGCTTTTCAAAGTTGGCGGAAGCGGCTCAAGCGAAGATCCAGTAGATAATACTGCCCCGGTTTCGACCGGTGACAGGGAATAATAAAATGGAAGGCAGGGCTGTTCGTAGTCCTGCCTTGTTTTTTTAGCCTGCACTATTCATGAATCGTCGTGATGATTGATTCGGGGCATCCATGCCCCCTCTCCCTTCGGGCGCACTTCGTGCGTCCACAATTGCGCAGGACAGCGCAAT
>CAZQZF010000162.1:0-4773 GCA_964597745.1 uncultured Zetaproteobacteria bacterium | reverse complement strand
TTATTTTTCTTCTCGGGAAATTTGCGTTATGGATGGGCCCTTGTTTACTGCATTTTTATTCCCCGTCCTTATCAACCTGCTCCTCGTAGGATGGTGTAGTCCTTTATGGTCCGCAATCGCCCGCATCGTGCAAGGACAGATTCCTGGCCGAGTCCTCGGGATTCGGGGAATCAAGAATAGCGCCAATCACGGCCACCCCGTAACCGGCGAGGAGATTACGGTTCTCCGGCCTGATGCCGCCCAGGGCAAGAACCGGGACCGGGGCCGATCCCACCATGGTCTTGAAAGCTTCAACGCCCAGACAGGGGGAGTCGGGGTGACTCGCGGTTGGGAAGACAGGCGCAAGCAACGCAAGATCAGCCCCCGACATGTGGGCATGGTTGATCTCGGCCAGGTTATGGCAGGAGGCCGACAGGCTCATGCATTCCTTTCCAAGCCAGTTCCGCATGGCAGGCAATTCCCCGATATCCGCTGCCGCGACATGCACGCCATCGGCCTTTACCGCAAGGGCGACGTCCGCCTGAGAATGAATGATCAGTCTGGCGCCAGCCTGCCGGGTCAGAGAGCGGAGGCGGGAGGAAAAACTGAGCAGTTGAGCTGAATTCATTTGCTTTTCACGCACCATGACCGTATCCACGCCACCCTTCAGAGCGGCCTCCGCTGCCTCAAAAAAATGTGTATCTCCCGTACGTCGGGAATCACTGATCAGCAAAAGTTCAGGAATCACCATTGTCATCCTCGAGACCGGCGTAAAAGCACCAGACAGGCGCCGCCTCTACTGCCCCGCCCGGGAATGGCGGCAAGTACCATGCCGGCGCAGGGGCCATTTCGTAACCAGTCATACGTGGCCTTCTTGAGTACAGATCGGCCTTCAGATGAATGCAACCCCCGGCCATGGATGATCGACAGGACTCTCCAGCCCTTCCCGGCTGCCATGGCAAAACAATCCATTAAAGACTGGCATGCTTCATCCCTGGTCTTTCCATGCAGATCCAATTCAAAGTCCGGCGGCATGCGTCCCGATGAAAGCCGCCGGAGTTGATCATGGGAAAGGCCATTAGCCTTCAGCACCCAGGCTTCGCCAGTCCCGGAAAACTCCGTCTGATGAGTTGGAAGAAGGTTCGTCCTCTTCTTCAATTGGTTGGGTTCTGTCTTTAATCTCTGTTTAGATGGCCAGGCCCTTGTTTCAGTATCCAGAGGCTGAATACCATTCATGGCCTGACGAAACAGATCGTTGTCATCTACAGCCATGTGTCCCGGCTCAGAATCGCTTAATTACCCAGGCAGGTGGCGATGTGCGCTTGTATCCCCCCGGCAGACGGCGTTCAAACTTGCCATCACCATCATTGTCATAGAGGTAGTATGCAGGGATACTGCCGGGGGGGTTCACGCGTATCATATAGACCCGGCCGCGCATTGAATATTCCTCAACGGTCGTCCCATCCTTGCGCCGATAAACTCGCAAATCCACAGCTCCACTCTTCCCCGTTTTAAGCTCTTCCTGCAGGGTTGCCGTGTCGTCCTCTGGCACAATGGTTTCGCGCGCCTCCGGCGTGTCCTGGACCGCGGTCGGCGGAGGAAGTTCCGAACTGTCCTTGCCGGCAGAGGCGCATACCGGAAATGCCAGCAGAAACAGGGCGAAATAGATCAGCACCTTCATATGCACAGTATAGGCATACGTGGCTCCCGGCGTCCAGATGCTTGCCTTATCTGCATCCCTAGGAGTCTGTCGGACTTATGATAAATCTACTGCGCGGCAGGGACAGCGGTCCAAAAACCTCCGTATTTTCGTTACATAGTTACCACTATGCGCCTCAAATCCGTAGTCTTTTGGCCTCGCTTCCCCACCTGCTCGCTACGATTCCCCTAAGTCCGACAAACTCCTAGCAGGGCAGGACTTGGTCTTTGCGTCCACAAAAAGGCAGCATGGCTTTTTGTAAGAGGCTCAGCGGATGGGAACTTACGAGTATTCTTACCAAGGAGGCAAGGGTGGCCACCTATTTTTCCGCTAATCGAATCATGGAGACGTTACCCGCCGCCATCAGGGATGTGCTGATATCGCCTAAGTCGTACTTTGAGCAAATGCCGCCCGTCGAAGGCTTCAGAGACAACCTAATCATGCTTGGCATCATTTTGCTTCCCTCATCATTGATCCTGGTCTCCCCCGCGGGAGTCATGGCTATACTGTTTTTACCTTTGGCCCTGAGTCTGATGCTGGTTACCACCTGGCTATGGGCCCGTTACCTGAGCTGGGCGGTACGCGTCTTCACATCTAAACGGTTAGATACAACCAGCGCCTTCCAGATCTGCGTATACAGCTCCGTCCCGATGCTTTTTTCGTGGCTGCCCGTTTTGAATGTGTTGATGAGTCTGTGGAATATGTATCTGACATGGCGGGGCCTTGTTTCTCATACCCGTCTCAAGGGTAGCAACGCCCTGCTTATCCTGCTGGCGCCTTTAGTGATATTTACCGCTTCCCTGTTTGTACTTTTCGGACTGCTGGTTTATTTGATGGGCAGGTCAGGTTTGAATCCCGGACAAATCCCCGGCACGGAATTTTTCTGATCTTTCCGCCCTTTGCAATAGGGACCGGACCGCATCAAGGGCCGTCACCCTTCCCTGGATGACCTGACAGACAGCGGCAATAATGGGCGTTTCAATATGTTTTCCTTGCGCCAGACTGTATGCCGCCTCAGCCGTACGCACGCCTTCTACCACCTGCCCGATCTCCTCTTTTGCCGCGTCGAGGGTTACCCCTCGGGCCAGCGCTAATCCCAGACGCCGATTCCGGGACAGGTCACTGGTACAGGTTAAGACCAGGTCACCAAGCCCGGACAGGCCCATGAGGGTCTCTTCCCTGCCGCCACACATAATGGCAAGACGCATCATTTCAGACAAACCGCGTGTAATCAGGGCGGCAATGGCATTGCGCCCGAGTTCCAGACCATCAGCAATGCCGGCGGCAATGGCATAAACATTCTTTAACGCTCCGCCCAGGCCAACGCCAATCAGATCATTACTCGTGTAAACGCGCAGATTTGAATGACTGAAAAGCCCTGCCGCCCGCCGGGCATACTCCTCATCAGCAGCAGCCATCGTTACGGCTGCCGGAAGGCCGCGCGCCACCTCCACGGCAAAGGAAGGTCCGGACAATAAAACAACCCTTTCCATGCCCAGGAATCGCGCCAGAAACTCATCCATGCGCTCCATGGTTTTAGGATGCAGCCCCTTGCAGGCACTGATGACAGGCGTGGAACCTTCAGCCAGAAGCGGTAGATAGAGGTGCAGGGCTTTGCATGGGACGGCAAGAATAACAGCGCCCGTTCCCTCCAGCGCCTGACCTGCATCGGCAGTTATGGACAAGGCATCCGGAAACCGGATGCCTGGCAAATAGCGGCTGTTTTCACGCTCCCGGGCCATTTCTGTCGCCTTTTCAGGTGTCCTGGACACAAGGCGAACTTCACGCTCCTGCCGCGCGATTATCATGGCCAGCGCCGTACCCCATGAACCGGCGCCCAGGATACAGACGGGTTCCTTCAATCCGTCCTCACTCGCAACATCACCAGGGTAAGGGAAGGAAATAGAAGCAGCAGCAATACCATATTCCCCCAACGCTCGTATGGGGTAATTTTATTTGAAGTCCGAAATGCGCCAAAAACGGTTGTCTCAATGAACCAGGGGGCGGAATGCGTAATGGATCCATCGGGCGCGATGACCGCGGTGATCCCCGTATTGGCGGCGCGCAACAGATATCGGCCTGATTCAACTGCCCGCATGCGAGCCGATTGCAGATGTTGCCATGCTGCCGGAGTATGGCCATACCAGGCATCGTTGGTAATATTAACAAGCACATTGGCGCCTGCCCGCACACGAGCCCTCGCCTGTTCCGGAAAGATTGCCTCGTAACACACCAGGGAACCGTAATGCGCACTGCCGGACTCCAGAACTCCTGAATCCGCGGCTGGATGAAAGTCGGCTATAACAGGTATCATTTTATGCAAAAACGGTATCCATGAGGGAATGTATTCCCCGAATGGAACAAGATGCTGTTTACCTGCAAACCCTCTCCTGTTCGAGTCAGGTACGGAAAGGTACATGCCATTCTGGGCCGTGTGTGCACCAGCTATCTTCCTGATCCCACCGTACAGTACAGGTACGGACCAGCTCTGCATTTTTTTCCTCAGCCAACCATCCCAGGTTGGTACCCTGGAAGGGAAAAAAGGCACGGCTGCTTCCGGCCATATAATGACATCAACCTGTCTGGCCGCCCGTTCTGATTCACGCACATAACGCTGCATGGTTTCATTCAGAAAACCGGCATTCCATTTGACATCTTGGGGAATATTACCCTGAATCAGGGCTGCGGTTCGCACTTCTCCTTTGGGCTGGAATGGCGGTGGGGCCAGCCAGATGAGCATGGCGGATAAACCGAGGCCAATAATTCCCCATCGCAGACTGTTCCGGCGGATTAACAGCAATACCGAAGCACTCAGAATCGCCGGCAGGAAGGCAGCTCCATAAACGCCTGCGTAAGCGGCCCAACCGACAGCGGGCGTATCCAGCACAAGATTCCCCAGCGTCGTCCACGGAAGACCGGTGAACAACCCTCCCCTCGCCCATTCGACAAAAACCGCCAGTGCAGGAAACCAGATTAGAAGCATGGCTTCATTGTCTAGCAGGCGCCAGCACAGCCAGGCCCAGATCGCGGGAAACAGGGCCAGAACCGCCCCCAGGATCAGCAAGGCAACAGCGGCCAGCGGGTAGGGGACTCCC
>CAZQZF010000161.1:0-4809 GCA_964597745.1 uncultured Zetaproteobacteria bacterium | reverse complement strand
TTTTTGTGATTCGCTTTGCTATACGGAAAAAACTCTTATCACCAATAAGGTGACGGCGATTTTTTCCGTTACGCCCTTCAAATCAATCTCTTACACCCTGCACGCACTCCCAACTGAGGTTTCTAGGATTATTTGTTCAATGTCTGGAAAATGAAGGCGTGGCCATGGGAATCGCCGTGCCTGGAGCCATTGCGGCCGGGCTGGCCCATCCGGACAGAGTCGCCGTGGCTGTGACCGGTGACGCAGGCTCCATGATGAATTCCCAGGAGATCGAAACCGCGCTGCGTATAGGTATCCCCATCGTTATCATTATCTGGCATGATGATGCCTACGGTCTGATTGAGTGGAAGCAGCGCAATCGCTTCAGCCGCCCGAGCCATATCAAATTCGGCAATCCGGACTTTGTCAAATATGCGGAAAGCTTTGGCGCTAGAGGCTATCGGATTGAATCTGCTGCGGAACTGGCGTCTACGATCAGACAAGCCATTGCCGACAATACCGTGGCTGTCATCGATTGTCCGGTGGACTATTCGGAGAACCTCAAGTTGACCGAACAACTCGGCGCCCTAGTCTGTCCGATATGATCGCTCATTACCCCTTGATGATCCCTGGCGCGAATCCCGGCGGCGATACGCTGGAAGTGCATAATCCGTATGATGGAACATTGATCGCCACCCTGGATACCGCCGCCGCCGGCGCCGCTGATCTGGCCCTGCAGACTGCCTTTGATCTGTATCGCAACCGAAATCGATGGCTTTCCATTCCCGAGCGAATCCGAATCCTGCAGGCGACCGCCGCAAAGATGGGCGATGAAGCCGGTGCGCTGGCTCTGCTGATCGCATCGGAAGGCGGCAAACCGTTGATGGATGCAAAGGTGGAAGTAGCCCGCGCCATTGATGGCGTCAAACTATGCATTGAGACCATCCGCACACAACGCGGAGAGATGATTCCGATGAATCTCAATCCCGCCTCCATGGACAGGTTGGCGTTCACACAGCATGAACCGATCGGCGTGGTACTGGCCTTCAGCGCCTTCAACCATCCGTTGAACCTCATCGTGCACCATGTTGGACCGGCCATCGCTGCCGGCTGCCCGGTCATCATCAAACCGGCGGAGGCTACGCCGCTGTCTTGTATCCGCTTTGTGCAACTGCTGCGTGAAACCGGTCTGCCCGATGAATGGTGTCAGGTGGCGATTGTGAATGACAGGAAGGTGGCCGGCCAGATGGTCTCCGATCCCAGACTTGGGTTTTTCGGCTTCATTGGATCGGCAAAGATCGGCTGGATGCTCCGCTCAAGGCTGGCGCCGGGCACGCGTTGCGCGCTTGAGCATGGCGGCGTAGCGCCTGTCATCGTCGAGGCCGATGCCGGTATGGACCAGGCCGTTCCCCTGCTGGCCAAGGGAGGGCTCTATCATGCCGGCCAGGTCTGCGTTTCCGTACAGCGGGTGTTCGCCCACGAATCTATCGCCCGCAAGCTGGCCGAGAGGCTGGCCATCACAGCAAAGGCGCTGGTGGTCGGCGATCCAGTAAAGTCAGAAACCGAGGTGGGTCCCTTGATCCGGCATGGCGAAGTCGAGCGCGTCCATGCCTGGGTGGAGGAGGCGGTGAAAGAGGGGGCGGAGCTTTTATGCGGAGGCAGCCCCCTGTCCGATTCCTGTTTCGCCTGTACGGTGTTGTTTGATCCTCCGGCTACAAGCAGGGTAAGTTTGCGGGAGGTCTTCGGTCCCGTGATCTGCGTGTATCCCTACAGTGATTTGAATGCAGCGATCGAGCGCGCCAACGGGCTGGATTTCGCCTTTCAGGCTGCGGTGTTTACCCGCAATCTTGATGCCGCTCTGGCGATAAGCAGGCAGTTGGATGCGGCAGCGGTCATGGTGAACGACCACACGGCATTCCGGGTAGACTGGATGCCCTTTGCGGGTCTCAAGCATTCCGGTCTGGGTACGGGCGGCATCGCCTATACCATGCACGATATGCAGATCGAGAAACTCACCGTAATTCATTCCGAATTATCCCAACATTTCCCAACGCCAAACTGACTGAATCGTCTGTGCTAAAAGCCTTTATTGCGACAGGGGACCTGTTTCTATTGCACAACGATACAATCATGAGTAAAGATAATTATATCATGAGATCCCGTGGTTGTTCTACAGCATCGTTTTTAATGCTCACTGCCTCACATATGTAGATCTGTCAACTTGATAGCTTAGTGTTACTTTGACAGCACTCGAATGATAGGAGGATTCAAGGAGATGGATGATTAACTGCATGCAAACGCGTCAAGGAGAATAATGTCATCTTACTGAACAGGTTTAAGAGGTGGTTAGAAAGAAACAAAGATAAGTATCATGGACAGCAGGTGGCTTTGATCGCTCTGTTCAATGAAGGGGGTGAGATGCTGCTGTTGCAACGTCCGCAGGATTGCCATTGCGGCGGTCTGTGGGGTCTGCCCGGCGGCAAGGTGGAAGCCGGCGAATCCCCTTTGGAGGCCGCCCGGCGCGAATTGGCTGAAGAAACGGGGCTTACGGGCGTGGACTGGAGAAAACTTGGCGAATGCGGTTATTCATATCCCGACCGGCGGATTTGGTTTCACCTTTTCCGCTGTTATGGCAACGATGAAATTTTAGTCGATTGCCCGGAGGCTCATAAATGGATTCAAGTCAGCGAACTGCGAAAATATTCCATGCCGGAGGCAAATTCCGCCTGGCTGAATCTGCTGTGCGGATAGACGGAAAGCGGGCTAATCTTCGTGCACAAAGCTCCTGATGATATAACCCCCTGATTTTTCATCGTGTTCCAGCGCCAATAACTTTCTCTTCTGCGCATCTTCCAGGAGTTGCCCGAAGGTGCGGAAACCATGATAGGTCTCGCTGAAACCGGGCCTGCGCCGCTTCAATGTCTGCTTGACCATCGAACCCCACACCTTCTCTTCCTCACCCCGTTCCTTGAACAGGTCTTCAATCACTTCCAGAACCAGATCAAGCGCTTCCTGCTTTCTCTCCTCCTCGCTTTCAGGCGCCGCCTTTGCTTTGGCCTTGGCGGCGGAGCGTTTGCGTTTGGCCTTGTTATGCTTTTCGGAGTCTCGTATGAGGTCATCGTAGTAGATGAATTCATCACAGTTTGAAGTCAGCAGATCTGAGGTGGAATTTTTCACGCCGACGCCGATCACAACCTTGTTGTTCTCTCGGAGCTTACTGACCAGCGGCGAGAAATCCGAATCCCCGCTGATAATGATGAAGGTATCAACATGTGATTTGGTATAGCAGAGGTCCAGCGCGTCGACGACCATGCGGATATCGGCCGAGTTCTTGCCGGAGACCCGCACGTGAGGAATTTCAATCAGTTCGAATGCCGCCTCATGCATGGGGGTCTTGAAGTCCTTGTAACGCGCCCAGTCACAGTAGGCCTTCTTGACGACAATGTTCCCCTTGAGGAGCAACCGTTCCAGCACTTTCTGGATATCGAATGCCGCAAACTTGGCATCACGAACGCCGAGCGCCACATTTTCAAAATCGCAGAACAGGGCCATGTTACGGGTGATATTTTTTTCGCTCATCAAGCCTCCGGCAATTGAATTTTCATTGTTCTCTGACCTTTAACCCCTTAAACCGTGAATCTTGAACCTTTATTATGATTCAGATATAGGTCAGCCAGTCGACATGCTCTTTACTCCGACCATGCACCACATCAAAATATTTTGCTTGCAGCATTCCGGTGATCGGACCCCGCTTGCCGGTCCCGATCTTTCGATTATCCACCTCACGGATCGGCGTCACCTCGGCAGCCGTACCCGTGAAAAAAGCTTCATCAGCTACATAGACTTCATCGCGCGTGATGCGTTTGACCACGACCTTGTAACCCGCCTCTTGGGCCAGCTGAATGACCGTGGCCCGCGTAATGCCATCCAGCGCACTGGTCAGGTCCGGGGTGTAGATCACGCCATCGCGGACAAGAAAGATGTTTTCACCACTACCCTCAGCCACAAAACCTTCCACATCCAGGAACATAGCCTCATCGTAACCATCCCGTTGCACCTCGGACAGGCCAAGCATGGAATTGATATACTGACCATTCGCCTTGGCCTTACACATGGCGATGTTGACATGATGACGCGTGTAGCTCGTTGTCTTGATACGGATGCCATTCGTGATGCCATCATCACCGAGATAGGCGCCCCATTCCCAGGCTGCCACAATAGCATGTGTCTTGAGTCCATCGGCGCGCAGACCCATTCCCTCGGAACCATAGAAAACCATCGGCCGGATATAGGCTGAATCCAGTCCATTTTCGCGCACGGAAGCCATCTGGGCTTCTTTGATTTCAGACTTCGAAAACGGCATAGGCATGCTCATGATGTGGGCTGATCGAAACAGCCGATTCGTATGCGCCTGCAGGCGGAAGATGGCCGTGCCATTCTCGGTGGCATAAGCGCGAACGCCCTCGAACACGCCCATACCATAATGCAATGTGTGCGTGAGCACATGTACCCTGGCCTCTCTCCATGGCACCATTTCAGCATCGAACCAGAGCAGGCCATCACGGTCCGCAAAATCTTTGCTCATCTCTACTTCCTTTATCATGTTCAGTTGTTACAGCCTTATCCAACCCGCTACCCGTTCGTATGCAATGGCTGAATGGAATGGCCTATTCTGAAGCAGATTTAGCCGCTGGCAAGCGATCGGTCGCTATTCCTGTATTCCGGGTCCCGGTATTCAGCGATGTCCGGGGCGTTTATTGCCGTTCCGCTGATCTCTAGCCTGCACTATTCAATAAATACAGCCGCGCCCTCGCTTGTTCCTTTGCCCGC
>CAZQZF010000160.1:0-4881 GCA_964597745.1 uncultured Zetaproteobacteria bacterium | reverse complement strand
TTTTGTGTGTCAGCGACTAGCTCATTGTATTACTTTTAGTTCAGAGCAAGCTGCGGATTGTGGTGGTAAAGATTGAACCGCGTGGAGGCGTTTACAAATGAATGAGCAAATTATTAAAAAAGGCGGCCAGCCGGAATGGGCGGTGCTGCCGTTTTCGGAATATAAAAAGGTCATGAACACCCTTGAAGATGCCGCGGATGCATCAGACATTGCGACGTTTGCTCACGCGCTTGAATCAGGTGAGGAGGAGGCGCTCCCGCAGGCGATGGTGCAGCGACTGCTGCTGGACGATGAATCGCCCGTAAAAGTATGGCGCGAACATCGCGGCATTTCCCAAAAATCACTGGCGGAGGCCGTGGGCATCTCGCAGGCATATATTGCCCAGATCGAGAAAGGTACGCGTGAAGGCAGTATCAAGGCCCTAAAAGCGATAGCGGGCGAGCTTCGCGTAGATGTGGACGATCTGATATGAGGGGACAAATCAGGAGTCGCAATATCCATTGATTCCAACTCGGTGCCTGGTCTTGCTTCGCGCATTTGAGAAAATAGAGGGGCACAAACTCTATTTCTCCTTTTGCCACCCCAACTATCAAAAACAGGGTTTATGTGCTGTCAGAAAAAGGTAATCCGTCATTCGCGTTGATGCTTAAAATTACGAGGGCATTGGGATTGGAACTGCGGATTACGCCTGCGTAAATTTATCGGGCAGGGCCTAGGGACACCGTAAGCTGTTCGATGTTGGTATGCTCTTCCAGCATGCGGGCGACGGATTCGACCGGGGTGCCGGTTTCGATCACAGGCGAATTTGAAACACCGGTAATCAGCGCTTTACAAAACTTGCGGACGGTGTCTCGGGAACGGGAATAAAGCCTTTCAGCAGTTTTTGATACTCCATCAGGTCATTGATCACGGATTCCAACCGCGATACTTCTCGGGACACCGATTGACTGTGTTGTTGTCTTTGTGTCATGGCTACCCGGATAGCACCGTGGGTGGCGTCCAGCGTGGCAGCCAGCCGTTGGTCCAGTACGGAACCGAAATTCCAGAATGTCTGGTTAATATTCTGATAGATCGCCCAGCGGAGGTTTTCCACGTTATGGCACACCAGATTCTCGATCTGTTTAGTCAGCCGCTTTTGTATCCGCTGTTTCCGTACTCCGGGCGGTAACAGTCGTTCAATCGCGCTCTCCGGAATCGGGCTGAGCGTAGAGGACCACTTGCGGGTCACCCAATAGGGCTTGTTTTCCGTCCACAAGGATTCTTCACTTTTCGGAGCACGATAACCAACCTCAAACAAGTCTGCCGCGGTTTTGCGGATACTGCCAATAAGAAGATCCGCTCTCTGCTGGTGAAAGCGCAAGACCTTGTCCATCTGTTCGTTTATCAGTTCGGTCAAGAGCCCGCGCTGATGTTCAAAGTAGCCTGGAATCGCCGCGGCGAGAACCGTCTGCGCTTCATGTTCGGCCATCTCTTTACCGGACATGCTTCTGTCAGGATCGGGAGTCCCTCCCTCTTTAAGAACCCCTTCCAGGTAGTTGCAAGTCTTTCCACGAAGCTGCTCGGCCAGCTTTTCCAGGTGAGCAAGCTCGCGCTTGTGGTCACCAGCCAGAAGGTCGGCAGCACGCTCCCGTTCCTGTTTCACTTCTTTGATCTTTTGTTCGAAGCTTCCCAAGCGCTGCTGTAGGTCCTGCAGAGGCATTTGCAATGAGCGTATTGCCAGCTGCAATCGCATGATAATCTCGCCAAGCAAATCCCCTGCTCTTTGCCCGATTGCCGCACACAGCACCTCGGATTTCTCGTGAGCCGAGAACTGAATGAGCTGCCGTTCAACTTCCGCCATTCCACTTTTCTGCCAGCCAGGAGAGTCGGCGGCGAGCCGGGCTGCCAGACCCTGCCTGGCGGAAACAGACAGGATAGGAATGTTTTCCTCCAGACCTGCCTGCTCAACAAGCACCTCGCGGAGAAAGTCTACAGCCTGCCGGCGATCCTCAAGACTGAGATAGTCCACCTTGTTGAGGGCGAAGAAAAGACGGGTAATTTTCTCCCGGGTATGTTGAAGGAAGCTGACTTCGACTTCCGTAATCAGCGGGTCGGCCGAGACAAGAAATAATGCAGCATCACACTTGTGCAGGAAATTCAGGGTCATTTCAGTGTTATGCCGAAAGGTAGAGCCAATCCCCGGCGTGTCGATCAACACCACTCCGTTTTGAAGAATAGCCGCGGGGTGATCGACCTCCACGTATGACAGCCCAAGCTGATTCCCGGGATTTCCCTGTTCCGTAACAAACCCGGAAAGAAAGGATTTGATCGCACCAGCCTCGTGTGCAACACAAACCTCGGGCTGACGCTCATCCTGGAAATATGCCTTGGCCTGCGGTACCTGACCATATTGAATAAACGTGGGGATAGCTGTCAGAGGAACCAGAGCCATCGGCAAGACTTCTTCACCAAGCAGGGCATTAAGCAGTGTGCTTTTGCCGCGTTTGAACTGTCCCAATACAGCCAGATGAAAGCGCCCTTGCAGCAAACGCTGACGGAGTTCGGTGAGCTGGGATGAATATGCCGTAAAACCGGGGCCAAGCACTTGAATTCGATTGATGGTTTGCAACAAAAGAGCCGCCGGACCAGTTGATTCAAGTCGGGTTGAAGTGACGTTCCGGGGCATAATAACATCCTCGATTTGAGCTAGACCCCATGTCAAGGACAGGTTTAGCTGTCATTTTTATCATGCAATTTCCGGGGACAGTGTACATAAGGATTGTCGGCATCAGTGGCAAGACGCATGGCCTTTACTTGACTAATTTCGCTTAGGGCGAAACCATGGCGTTATGACTATTCGTAAGGCGCAAGCTTTGAAACTCATTGCTGATCATCACCAGGAGCTTGAACGGTTTGACATGCAGGTCTTATATAACCCAAGATTGCCCTCTATATTGAAAAAGAGGCCGTCCGTGCCGCGTGAATAGAGGTGCGCTGCATTGAAAAAGAGCAAGACGGCAAGGAAGACATCACAATGGTATCAATGCCATACCAGAGATCCGCATGTAAAGAGGGCGCAAAAGGAAGGGAAGCGCTCGCGGGCGGCATTCAAACTGACCGAAATCCTTGACTCCTGCGGCCTGAAGCTGAAAAGGGGCGCCGTTGTCGTAGATCTGGGATGCGCTCCGGGTTCCTGGTGTGTCGAGCTTGCCAGCAGGGTGGGACCGGCAGGGATAGTGGCCGGCATTGATCTGCTGCCGGTTGAACCGGTCGCAGGCGTTACGCTGATTCAGGCGGATTTCGATTCAGCCGAGGGGCGGAAAATGCTGATCGATGCCCTGCGAGGCAGGCAGGTTGACTGGGTATTTTCGGACATGGCGCCGGAGATGAGCGGCACTAGGCTGGTAGATCAGATGCGCATGATCAGACTGAATGAGGCAACACTGCATTTCGCCAGGCAACACTTGTCCCCAGGTGGTAATCTGTTGATGAAAACATTTATGGGTGAGGGATTCGACGCCTTGCGGCATGATTCTGGCATGGCCTTCCAGAAGGTGAAAAATATCAAACCCGCCGCCAGCCGGAAAACCTCGCCCGAGTTTTATCTGCTGGGGCAGGGGCTAAGGAACCTGAGACACAATAATGACTGTGTCGCAACGGCCATACCCTAAAAATGCGCCTGTTTGCCGCGTTGGCCATTGCAGCGGAAGCGGTTGACGAGATTGCCGCATGGTGGACCGTGGCCAGTTCCTGTTTACCCGCATCGCAATGGCGGGAAATACCCAGGGAAAGATGGCATATCACGCTCGCCTTTTATGGGGATGTTGATGGCAGGGACTATAACCGGTTGGCTTTGGCGCTGGAGGAATGTGCAACGGCTTGTGGACCCATGCAGTTGGGGGTTTCGAGTTATGGCGCCTTCCCTAATGCTCGCCGGCCCAGAGTATTCTGGATCGGCGCATATCAGGTAAGTGGAGATTGCACCCTGAGTAGCTTTGCGGGCTGTTGCAGCCGGGCCGGCCGTGCTAACGTTCGAAAACATTCCGCAAAGAGCCCACCCTTTCAGGGGCATATTACCCTGGCCCGATATCGGGGCGTACCGGAACCCTTGAATATGGAAAGTTTGCAGGGAATACCGGGCGTACCTTCAGTCACCTGGACTGTGGATCGGCTTGACCTGATGCGTTCGATTCTACACAGGGATGGCGCCAGGTATCAGGTACTGGAAGAATTTCGACTGTGAGGGAAAATCATGGCAGATAAAGATACAGCACTGCAAACCGCGCTGAGTCAGATTGAGCGCCAGTTTGGAAAGGGTACGGTGATGCGTCTGGGCGATCAGCCCAAGATTCCTGTTGATGTTATACCTACTGGTTGTCTGGCACTTGACCAGGCGCTAGGCATCGGTGGGTATCCCAGAGGTCGCGTCGTTGAGATCTATGGACCGGAATCCGGTGGCAAGACGACGATGGCCCTACATGCGGTGGCCGAGGCGCAGAAACTGGGCGGCACTGCCGCCTTCGTGGATGCGGAACATGCCCTGGATATCAGCTATGCCGGGAACCTGGGGGTGCAGGTGGATGATCTGCTGGTATCCCAGCCCGACTCCGGGGAGCAGTCACTGGAGATCGTGGATATGCTGGTTCGTTCCGGCGCCCTGGACATCATCGTCGTGGATTCGGTGGCGGCGCTGACGCCAAGGGCTGAACTGGAAGGGGATATGGGAGATTCCCATATGGGCCTGCAGGCGCGCCTGATGAGTCAGGCCCTGCGCAAGCTGACGGGCAGTATTTCGCGCACGAAGACCATCGTTATTTTTATCAATCAGTTACGCATGAAGATTGGCGTCATGTTTGGAAACCCGGAGACCACGACGGGCGGTAATGCACTGAAGTTCTATAC
>CAZQZF010000159.1:0-4975 GCA_964597745.1 uncultured Zetaproteobacteria bacterium | reverse complement strand
CTGATATGGACATAGGAAAGGGCGTGGGCTTCTGGAAGATCATGCCCACCTTGTGTCTGAGCTCCAGCGCCGGCACTTTTGGGTCAATAATATTGATGCCATCCATTAAAATTTCACCCTCGGCCCGGTGTCCCTTGTACAGATCGAACATTCGGTTGTAGGTACGAATATGGGTTGATTTTCCGCAGCCGGAGGGTCCGATGAATGCCGTTACCCTATTTTTGGCAATGTCCAGCGTGTTGCCGAACAGTACCTGTTTATCGCCATAATAAAAATCAAGATTGCGGACAGACAACTTGATTTCCTCGGCCTGAACTATTTTTCCGGGAGTGTCTTCAGATATTTTTCCTGGCATGGAAGTTACAGATGGAATTTCCTGTCTTATGGGAGTTTCCGTGGTCAACGCCTGCTCCTTTTGTGCAGCATAAGCCGCGTGAAAATAGTGGTGGCCAGCACAGCCATGGTAATCAGAAATGCGGCGCCCCAGGCAAGCTGCTGCCAGTCATCATAAGGGCTCATGGCGTAGTTGAACAGCGTGACCGTGAGGTTTCCCGTCGGTTCATTCATACTGCTCATCCAGTAGGGGCTGTTCATGGCCGTGAATAACAGTGGTGCGGTTTCGCCTGCAACACGCGCTACAGCCAGCATAATACCGGTAATCATGCCGGCGGCGGCGGCCCGGTAAATCACATGCGGCATAATTTTCCAATAGGGCGAACCCAGCGCCAGGGCGGCCTCGCGCAATTCATGCGGAACCAGTTTGAGCATCTCCTCCGTGGTGCGCGAAACTACGGGCAACATGATGATAGCCAGTGACACAGCGCCTGCCCAGCCGGAAAAATGCCCCATGGGGCGAACCATCACAAGATAGACAAAGACGCCGATGACAATGGACGGAGCGGAGACAAGAATGTCCGACAGATAGCGCACAATATGCCCCAGCATATTGTCACGTCCGAATTCGGATAGCCATGTTCCGGCCATCACGCCAAAGGGCACGGACATGAATGTGGCCGTTACCGTTAATAAAAAGGTGCCGACAATATCGTTGGCGAGCCCTCCGCCTTCCATGCCGGGCGGGGCGGGAAGCTCCGTGAAGAAGTCCCAGTTGATAGCGGCAATCCCCCGAATGGCAACATCGCCCAGAATCCATATGAGCATAAACAGTCCGATCACAGCGGCCATGCCGGAGATGGTCAGAATAATCCGGTTGGTCAACATCCGGCGCTTTCGCCTGATCATTGGCCGCCTCCCGGATTTCCCCTTCTCAGCCACAACTGCGCCAGCCCGAGAACAATAAAGGTAATCAGAAACAGCACCAGTCCCAACTCAACCAGCGAAGAGAGGTATATGTCACTGTCCGCCTCGGTGAATTCGTTGGCCAGCGTCGAGGCAATGGAGTTACCGGGTGCAAACAGCGACCATGACAGGTGGTAGGCATTGCCGATGACAAAGGTGATGGCCATGGTTTCACCCAACGCCCGGCCCATGCCTAGAAAAATTGCGCCGGCAATACCCTTCTTGCCGTACGGGATCATCACATCGCGTACGACCTCCCATGTCGTACAGCCCATGCCATAGGCGGCCTCTTTCAGATTTTGCGGCACCATCAGGAACACATCGCGTGTGACCGAGGCGATAAAGGGCAGAATCATCAGCGCCAGCACCAAGCCGGCGGTGAGCATACCGATGCCCATCGGGGGGCCGGAAAAGAAGGGGAGAAACCCGAAATGACTGGTAAGCCACGGTTGTACATGGTCGGCCATCAGGGGGGAGAGAATGAACAGCCCCCACATGCCGTAGACGATACTGGGAATGGCGGCGAGCAGTTCAATGGCCACGCCGAACGGCGCCTTCATCCATGCCGGCGCGAGTTCAGCCAAAAACAGCGCCACGCCGATACTGACCGGTACCGCAATCAACATGGCAAGAAAGGTGGAAATCAGCGTGCCGCCGATTGGAATCAATGCGCCAAAATCATCCTTAACCGGATTCCAGGCGCTGCTGGTCAGAAAAGAGAAACCGAATTTATGGATTGATGGCAGGGATTCGTGCCAGAGGTTGATGACAATGGCAGCAAACAATACGAGAATGCCTACAGCGAAGGAGAGCGTCAGCCCGCGAAAAGCAGTATCGCCCCATGCCCTGTTTCTTGTCATGTTCATTACGTAGTGAAACTCCCCGTCATGCTGGTGGAATACTTACTGCAAGCCAGCCATCGTGCAATGGAATTCAGTGGTTTGAATTCAGTGGATCGGAGACTGTATGCAAACAGAAGGGCCGGGAGAATGGTCCCGGCCCTTCCCTAACGCGGAATGGTACCCGGAGAGGGTTTAGCAATCCCGCATCAGCTTACTTCCAGATTGTATTTCCGGAACGGTCGCGCAGCACCTTGTTCCATGTGGCGCGCACCATTTTGGCTACTGCCTTTGGCATTGGCACATAGTCCAGCTTCTCGGCGGCCTTGCCTCCATTGCTGTAGCTCCAGTCAAAGAACTTCAGGACCTCTTTGGCCTGGGCCGCATTGGCCTGCGTTTTGTACATCAGGATAAAGGAAGCGCCGGTGATCGGCCATGAATTAGCGCCCGGCTGATTGGTCAGCACCATGTAGTAGCCCTTGGCATGCTTCCAGTCCGCGCCTGCGGCGGCCGCCTGGAAGTTGGCGGATGTTGGGGCAACGAAATTGCCATCATGGTTCTGCAGCAGCACGGAAGCCATCTTGTTTTGCAAGGCATAGGCGTATTCGACATAGCCTATGGCGCCATTTACCTTGTTGACGAAGGCGGCCACGCCCTGATTACCCTTGCCCCCGAGGCCGGTCGGCCATGAAATGGCCTTGGCATTACCAAGCTTTTCAGCCCACTCGCCGCTGATCTTGGTCAGGTAGTTGGTGAAGATCCACGTGGTGCCGGAGCCATCGGCACGGTGCACGACGCTAATGTCCTGATGTGGCAGGGAAAGATCGGGGTTGTTGGCCTTGATGCGCGCATCATTCCACTTTTTGATCTTGCCCATATAGATATCGGCCAGATTACTGCCTGTTAATTTCAATTGACCGGCCTTGACGCCTTTAATGTTCACAACCGGTACGACGCCGCCCATGATCATCGGATACTGCATCAGGCCGAACTTGTCCAAGACGGCGGCCTTCAACGGTGCATCGGAAGCGCCAAAATCCACGGTCCTGGCCTTGATCTGTTTGATGCCGCCGCCGGAACCGATAGCCTGGTAGTTCAGCTTGACGCCGGTCTGCTTGTTGTAGGTATAGGCCCACTTGGAATAAACGGGGAAGGGGAAGGTCGCCCCCGCGCCGTTCAGGGTGGCTGCCGCCTGGGCGGCAGGTGCGGCGCTCATGGCGACAACAGCAATCAATGCTGCTGCAAAAATCATTTTTTTCATAGTATTCTCCTTTTGTACTCTGAATTAATATCGGTAGGCGGGAGGATCATTCCTCCTGCCTTCTTCTTCCTGCTGCTGGAAGCTCATTCTGAAACCACTCGTAATCGCTTAAAACTCAATCTTGGAGTAGATTCCATATTTGTCGTTTTTGTCTATGATATTGTTGGATACCAACTGTTTTCTGGTAAGCCGGGTATGATCATAGACCAGTGAGAAGGTGATGTTATGGAAGTTGAAGGGAGTATAATCCAGACCGATTAGGTAACGCTTCGTAATCTCATCCGGTCGACCGGTGACATGTTCCATATTGAGTTTTTTGTACTCATAGCGTGCGAAACCACCGAATGAAGTACCGGGCATTTTTCCCCATCCCCAAAAATAATATCCCTTATCCCTCACGGATTGACCAGGGGCGAGGGATAGCTTGGTCGCGCCTACTGTGAGGCCTGTGACATCGCTATTATTGATGCGAACATCCGCATATCCACCGGCAACCCGATAGTTGTGGGCGCCGTAAGTAATCATGGCCTGATACAGTCTCTGTTTTGCACCACGAGTGGTCAGACCATTGAATGTTTTAGTGCCTTTAAATCCGTTGCGATACTGAAAATCAAGGGTCATTCCGGGTAGCGGGACAAAACCAACAACAGCGTTGTAATCCACGGTCTTGGAAGGTTTAATGTTAGTGTATCCCTTACCGTTAAGAGCAGTCACCCAGTAGTTAGCGAGGCCGCCGAACAGTTTGCCCTTGAGTCCGAAGCCTGCATCCGCGGAAGTGTCCATTTTGTATTTGTCAACATAAACCTCCGAAATAAAACGGTGACCCCAGAGGTGCTCCTCATGGTCTATCCAAGGCGTGTGAATCACACCCAGACGCATGTTCAGCTCAGGCATAAAATTACCCGCAACATAGGCATATTTTACAAACACGTTGCTTCTTTTGCCCAAGGCGGATTCCTGATGCACATCCAGGGTCAGACGCATAAGCCAGGTATCGTTAAAGTAGTATTTGGCGGTTAGATAAGCCCGAGTAAGATCAAAACCGTTTGTATTTCCCGTATCCAGCCCATTGGTTTTTACTTTTGTATGAATACCATCAATGAAAAACAGGGTGCTTAACTTTAGCTTCCCATCCTTATTGTGAGCTACAGCCTTGGCTTCATCCGCAGATAGCACACCCTTGCTCTTCAGAACATCCACCAGACTTTTGTTATCCAGTTGGGATCCTCCGGCAAAGGCGGATGAGGTTGACGCCAGCATTGCTATCACAGCAATTGCTGCTGTAATTTTAGTCGATATTTGCATTAACTTCTCTCCTTCGTAAAAAGATGGGGCGCAGATTAATGCGATTTTATGACATGAGTGTGACACAGAACTGATGTCATCAAATTGTCATATTGGAAAAAGATCTGTCGGCTTCAGGATGTGGCGGCGATGCTGCCGGCAGTATCTGTCCGGAGCCCCGCAAGACTTGACCTTGATCATTCCGGATCCGGATTCCACCTACTAGCTTCTAGCCTGAACCTAGCCTGCACTATTCATGAATCGTCGTGATGATCGCGCCGGACCTTTGTTC
>CAZQZF010000158.1:0-5008 GCA_964597745.1 uncultured Zetaproteobacteria bacterium | reverse complement strand
CAAATCAACATCTTACACTCTGCACGCACTTCCAACTGCTTTTTCTAGGATGATAGAGCCTTATGCGACATGTAGCGTCGCATGCAAAACGCGGATAGTTCGTTATTGGTATTACTGCCACTGAAAGCCCTTCTTCTTTTCAGAGCATCCCAAAAATTATATCAATTCATCCAGATTTAATCAGCGCTTCCCTAATGTATAGGGAAACTTTGTGTTACTATGCATCGTGAGTATTGCTATTAAAAATCGAGAGGGTTATTCATGCGCCATCTTCTTATTTTAACTCTGTCTGTCATACTGGCCATAAGCGTAGTTGCTTGCAGCCAGAATGAAGATGAAGATTCATCAAACGGCATCATTAGCTCAACCCTTAAAAACATGGAAAGGGACTCGCTTCCAGGCGCTAAACTGACCCGGCGGAAATGCGGATCATGCCATTATCTGGACAGAAATATCAGCAAGGTGGGACCCTCCCTGAAGGGTGTTGTCGGTCGCGCTCCCACCATATCAGGCGTTCCCTTTGAAAGGTGGGACGAGCAATCTCTGGATCAGTGGCTGGAAGACCCGGCTGGAATCAAGCCCAATACGCTGATGCTGATACCGGGCATAAAATCCGCGAAAGAGCGATCAGCAATTATTGAATATCTGAAACAATTATAGAGGCTGTCCATCCATGGATTACAAGCGAAATATATTCCCTTTTGTCCTGCTCGGTCTTGCCACGGCATTGATTGGCTTCGGCGTATACAACCTGAATCGGATGCCTCCCAGCGCCTATCCTGATATCCATGGTGAATTTTCTCTGCATAGCGTCGATGGCCTGGTCACTTCCAGGGATATGCTGGGCAAAGTTAGCCTGATCTACTTCGGTTATACCCATTGCCCGGATGTCTGCCCTGACACGCTGCTAAGAATAGGACGTGCTCTCAAATTGTTGGATGCAGATGAAATTGCCAAGGTCGCACCTATATTTATTACCACGGATCCGGATCGTGACAGCCCTGAATTGATGGCAAAATTTTCCCACCATTTTGATTCTCATATTCTGGGATTAAGCGGTAGCCCAAAGGAGATTGAAGCCGCCGCAAAATCCTTTCTATCCGGCTATAAAAAGGAAGCTACGGATAAAAAAGAAAACTATACCGTCAGCCATGCATCCTTCATTATCATCGTTCGCCCGGACGGCAAACTCGATAAACTCATGAGTCACACCAGTAAACCGCAAGATATCGCCAATACGATTCGCCGCCTGCTGCGCTGGGTCTAACCCCATCGCCCATCAATACGCGGGCGTGTCAGGATGGGTGAATAGAGATACAGAAACAATGAAAAGGCCCCGATCCAGAGCGCTTGTGAAATTCCAATCCATAGCAGGTAATGCCCGGTAAACAGAATTGGAAAAATAACCCGTACACATGCGCCGGCAAACAGTGTAAAAAACATCAAGCCAAGCCCTGATGGCGGCTGGCTGATATTTCTCCCTGTATGTCCCAGAGACACCCGCGACATCATGCCCAGCGTCATCATACCGATACCGCCAACAGTAAACGCATGAACCGCCAGGAAAGGCGAAATATCCGCCATAAAAGCAGCGAATTTTAGCCCGAAACCAAGGACAATCCAGGCATAAGAAAGGTACAGCGCCCACAACAATGGCTTGCTCCATATACCATACGTATGCCAGCCCCAGAGCCGGATGCAGTGCAGAACAAACAATGCAGCCGCCAGCCATGCCGTCAGCGCGGGGCGATCAAGAAAAATATCTGAGACCATAAAGGCCAGAAACAGAAAAAGCCCTGAAATATCCACCCATAAATAATTTTTCAGTATCACGGCATTACCGGCGCCGCGTTCGATAAACATCGGCATAACCCGGCGTGACAACACAAGAACCAGAGAGAGGATCATGTACAACCCAATATAGATTCCAATACGTTCCCCATCGGGAAAGATGCCGAGTAAACCAAGAGAATAAATGATGTTTCCAACCAGTAGAAAATAAACCTTGGATACAACACCCATATTCCTCCACAACCTGGCCCTGATCACCGGCCAGGTGATGGCGAAGGATAGATAGGAAGCAAAGGCAAAATCGCAGAAACCGGCAATCATGATGGCCGTTTCTCCCGGAACCAGCATGGCAATTCGGGCCAGCGCCCATAACAGAAACATCCATTGCAGAGGAACGCCATGAACCGTCTGAATATTTGTCCAGTTCCTGACCGCGGTCAGGAGAAATCCGGCGATAACCGCCAGGCTATAGCCGTAGATCATCTCATGGGCATGCCACGCAATCGGATTCATCGATATGAAGGGGCCGGTGTGGAGCAGGTAGATCGCCATCCACATCATCATGGCGATGACGGAAAAGAGAGCGGCCCCGAGGAAGAATGGCCGAAATCCCAGACGAAAAAGAACCCTGTCACCCATGCCGGAATCCGGAGATGATTGCATAAGCGCCAACCGATAGCTCTTCTGACATGAACTAGCGGGCCGAGCGCAACGAGTGGTTGGTGAACAGGGCGAACGTGAAAAGCAGCATGGCGCCTGCCTGATGGGAGACGCCAAGCCATGTGGGAACAACGAGCAGAAGCGTTGCGATGCCAAGCGAAACCTGCACCACCGCCATGGCCAGCAGGAGATTCAGGGCCAACCTGGAACGGGAAGAGATTGCACAACGTCTGCTGTACCACCATAGACCGAGCACGCATAAGAGCAGCGTTTCAGCCAACATCCGATGATCGAATTGTACCGCAGCGATATTTTCAAGGAGGTTACGATAGAATGGCTTGAGCATGGCATAGCCTTCGGGAACAAAGCGGCCATCCATCAATGGAAAGGTGTTGTAGGTGAAACCGGCCTTTAATCCGGCTACAAAACCGCCAGCCACCACGGTCACGGCAATCAAACCGGTCACCCCCCATGCAATTCGCCTCAATGGAGGCGCATCACAGGTATCGTTTCTCTTAAAGATCAGCCCCATAGCTACCCAGAGGATATACCCATAAATAATAAATGCCGCCGACAGATGGGCCGTAAGCCGGTACTGACTGACGTGTGGATTGTTAAAACCACTGCTCACCATGTACCAGCCCATGAGTCCCTGCAGGCCCCCGAGCAGGAACATAATCACCAGTTGCGGCGTCATCGATTTTCTGATCCTTCCGGTGACAAGAAACCAGAGAAAGGGGAGCAGGAAAATCAGGCCAATCAGTCGGCCCCAGACGCGATGCACGTATTCAAGCAGAAAAATGCCTTTATACCCTTCCAGGTCCATATTCGGGTTCAGTTCATAGAACTCGGGGATTTTCCTGTAGTGCTCAAAGGAATCCAGCCACTGCGCCTTGTTCAACGGCGGGATCCAGCCCATCAGCGGATCCCAGGTCATCATCGAAAGGCCGGAATGAGTCAGCCGGGTAGCCCCGCCAATCACCAGCATAATAAAGATCGCTCCACAGACGCACAGCAACCAGATGGCAATCCGTCTGTCGTACCCGGCCTGTATCATTTCATGTTGCTTCGACAGACTTCCGGCCCCTGAACATGACGGGCAATACTACGGCAGCGAACAGAATGCCACTGAGGACGGCAATGACGCCGCCAAGCCCCACAAGATCCTGCGGAGTGATCCATGTATGCACCCCGATATCCTGCGCCGTGCCCACTACTTTACGTTTCATACCGTGGCCGCCGCCCCAGGCCAGACCAGTGATATGAATCATCTGCCCGATGGCGTAGGCATAGACCTGAATCCTGGCCCACTTCAGATTAGGCATGGTAAAGCCAAAATTTGGCAACCAGTAATAGGTCATGGCCATGAAAACCATGGTTACGCCAACGATCGAGCCATGATAATGCGCCGTGATCAGGGTGCTGCTTTCGCCGATAAACAGGCCCAGGATACCGCCTGTGGAAAACAGGATAATTGAGAACAGCAGGGCAATATACAGATGCCGATATGTCAAAGCCGGTACGCCGGCTTTGACAAGACCCCACAGCACGGCCAAACCAATAATCAACGGTGCGATGCCATTGCCATCACGCATCAGCAAGACGAACCAGGCGGCAAATCCCGAATTACCCACGCCATATTGAACAAAAGGAATAAAGACCAGAAATACAGGCAAAATGCCAATGCCGAAGACAATCAGGATGACCCTTGGTCCAATGGGGATCCTGATTCCAGAGGCAGTCGCCAGCCATAGCCAACAGACGCATATCAACGCCGTATGGGTAAACTGAAGCACATGACCGCCGGCCCAGAACAATGGTTCATAATAGGGACGATGTTCCAACCCTGCCGGCATGTAAGCGAAGGACAATATCAGTGCCAGTATGGCGATTAGCGTGGCGATGGCGGCGCACCACACTCCAAATCGCATAGCCTGCTCGCCATCGGATTTGAATATCCGGCTTATGGGGGTAGCTATCAGGGTGCGCAGAACAAGCAGAAGAACGCCGCCGCCAAAAACAATCAGCCCTTTGATAAACACACGATTCTCAAGTATTGGCACATAGTTGTTGGTCAAGGGGTTGGCTGGCGCGGTCAGCGGCGAAATGCCGACAAGAACCCCGCCCGCCACAGTCAGGGTCAGGGCAATCCAGGACCATGAAGATGCAGACCTGGTTGAATTCAGACTCCAGAACACGCCGGCAATCGCCAGCAGCCACCACAGCACGGTAAAATCCACGTGCAACACCAGAGCGGTATAAAAGAAGTCTTTCCATGGCATTTCATAGGTCGTGCGCGCCAAAGCCAGCAGCAGCGGGTATACCCCCGAGGCCAGCAGAAAACCGACGGCGACATAAAGCCAGCCGATGGCCAGGCGAAGTTGCGGTCCCTCGCCAATGGAGAGTGAATACTTTGTCGTCATGAAAGCTTTCCCGATACGATTTTTGGTGAACTTTATCACCAGCGCCTGTGCGACGCAGTAGATTTATCCTAGAAAAAGAAGTTGGAAGTGCGTGCAGAGTGTAAGATGTTGATTTGAAGGGCGTAATGAAAAAA
>CAZQZF010000157.1:0-5009 GCA_964597745.1 uncultured Zetaproteobacteria bacterium | reverse complement strand
GTTTTTGGCTTGTGCCTGGTCCTGTGGGCGACGCAGCTTCTACCGCTGGCCGTCACCTCCCTGTTGGGGCTGGCCCTGATCTCCCTCCTGGGAATCCTGCCTTCAGCGACTGCCTACAGCCTTTTTGGAAATACGGCCGTCTTTTTTATTCTTGGCGCCTTTATCCTTGCCGCCGGTGTCATGAAGACCGGCTTGTCCGAACAATTGGCATTGGGGATTCTCAAGAACGCCGGCGGGGGGCCCAGGCGTTTGTTGTTGGCGGTGTTACTACTTCCGGCCTTTATGGCATTTTTTATGCCCGAGCATGCCGTTGCCGCAATCTTCCTGCCTATTGTCCTGGAGATCGTGCATGGTCTGGACCTGCCGCACGGTCACAGGTTCGCTTCAAGTCTGTTTTTTGCCATGGCATGGGGAGCCATCATTGGCGGCGTGGCGACACTTCTGGGCGGCGCCCGCGGACCTCTGGCTGTAGGCATTCTTGAAGAGATTATGGGTGAGCAGATTGCCTTTCTGGACTGGACTATAGCCGCGGCGCCGCTGGTGTTCGGTATGCTTGCCATTGCCGTCATCGTTCTTCTTTATCGCATTCGGGGGATTGAAGTCAGCGTGCAGGGCGCGGCAGAGCGCTTAAGGCAGAGGCAGTTGGAGCTGGGGCCCCTGTCCCTGAAAGGCAAGTGGATGGCGGCGGTTATGCTATTGACCGTTACCGCCTGGGTAGTCATGGGTCAAGCCTATGGACTGGCCAGCATTGCCCTGACAGCCGTAGTGGCAATGTTTTTTCTCCGTCTGGTCGGCTGGCGCGATGTTGAAGAATACGTGAACTGGGGCGTTGTGCTGATGTACGGCGGCGCCATTGCCATCGGCAAGGCCCTGGCAGTCACCGGCGCCGCGGCATGGGTCGCAGGGTCACTGCTGCCGGCAGGAATTTCTCCATTGGCGCTGCTTGCCGGTATTGCGGTGATAACACTGTTGCTCACCGAAACTGTCAGCAACGTGGCGGCTGTTGCCATCCTGTTGCCGATTGCTATTCCCCTGGGAGAGCAGGCGGGGATGGACGTTATTAGCACCACACTGGCTGTGGCGATTGTGGCGGGATTTGCCTTTATTCTGCCGATGGGTACGCCCGCGAATGCCCTGATCTATTCCACCGGGCATATCCGTTTGCGAGGGATGATCCGTCAGGGCGCCGTGATGTCGCTCTCCGTATGGAGTCTGTTCCTGCTGACTGCATGGTTGATCTGGCCGCTGCTTGGGCGGGCCTGGTGATGCCGCATATTCTAATGATTCTATCCGATATTGATGAGTCGCCTCGAACGGTTGATTTTGCTTTGACCCTTGCTCAACAGCAGGGAGGGACTGTCATCGGCCTGTTTGTCATGGATCCCAAGGCTGCCCAGCGTATGGATTCTCAATTGAGTGATTCGGGTTTTGTTGGAGACCAGCCCAGTCAGCAGGTGATGCGGGTGATTGAAGGGGAATATCGGGATCAGGCCAAGAAGCAGCTAGCCGAAGCGGCGCGGACCTTTGCTAATCAAGGAATTCCATTTGAAGCCGAGCTCCGGGATGGTGATTTCACTCAGACCTGTCTTGACGTGATCCGGGAGCGGCAGGTGGATCATGTAGTGATTTGTGGACGGCATCACTCGAATCTCAGAAAGATGTTGTTCGGCTCGCCGGTGGATGAATTGCTGGACCAAATCCCATGTCAGGTGGATGTGATTGATGAACAGAAAGAATAGTTTGAAAAAAGGTTCTATCGATCTGATCAGGAAAGCCAGCAGCCGCCATGGTAAGAAGATCATCTATTCATGCAGTTTCGGGGCTGAAGACATGGTTCTGCTTGATCTGATATGCAAGTCCTCGCCGGGCATTCGCATCATCACCCTGGATACCGGCCGTCTGCCCCAGGCAACCCATGATCTGATGGACAAATGCCGCGGTCGCTATGGCATCGATATTGACATTATTTTTCCGGATACGGCTGAAGTTGAAGAGATGGTGAATAGCCGTGGAAACAACCTGTTTTATCATTCCGTGGAAAATCGCAAGCTATGCTGCGAGATTCGCAAGGTCAGACCCTTGCGACGGGCGCTTCAAGGTATGGAGGCCTGGATTACGGGCATAACAAGATATCAGTCGAAGGATCGCGGACACATGCAGGCAATTGAGGATGATCCTGTTTTCGGTCTGATCAAGTACAACCCCCTGATCGAATGGACTTGGCAGGATGTCTGGGACTATATCCGGGCCAATGGCGTTCCGTACAGCCGCCTGCATGACGAGCATTATGCCTCCATCGGTTGTGAGCCATGCACGCGGGCCATTACGGCGGGCGAGGACCCGAGGGCCGGTCGCTGGTGGTGGGAAGAGGGTGATGCCGCCGCCGAATGCGGCCTGCATATGGATCCCGTTCGCCCCCCCAGGGACAAAAACGAACAGAGCGGGGGATCAGATGAATAGCCATACGCTCAGCCAGTTAAAGGCGCTCGAAAGCGAGTCCATTCATATTATCAGAGAGGTTGTCGCTGAATTTCGCAACCCGGTCATGTTGTATTCCATCGGCAAGGATTCGAGCGTGATGCTGCATCTGGCACGCAAGGCATTTTATCCGGCGTCGCTTCCCTTTCCACTTCTGCATGTGGATACGGGCTATAAGTTCAGGGAGATGTATGAGTTTCGTGATGCGTTCATCAAACAGATTGGCGCGCATCTGATTGTGCATCGTAACGAGAAGGCCATCGCCAGGGGAATGAATCCCAAACAATATGGGGTCGCTCGTTGTTGTGGAGCTCTGAAAACGGAAGGCCTGCTACAGGCCCTGGAGAAGGGTGGATATGACGCCGCATTTGGCGGCGCCCGGCGGGATGAGGAACGATCCCGGGCCAAGGAGCGTGTTTTTTCCATCCGTGATGAGTTTGGTCAGTGGGATCCCAAAAATCAGCGTCCGGAACTGTGGGATATCTATAATGGACGCATCCATGAAGGTGAGTCAGTTCGAGTATTTCCGCTGTCAAACTGGACGGAAATGGATGTGTGGATGTATATCCGCGAGGAATCCATACCGATTGTACCGCTCTATTACGCCAAAAAGCGGCTCATGGTTGAACGCGGAGAGCTGCTGATTCCGGCCGAAGATACGCGGCATCTGCTTAAAGGCGAAGAGCCGAAGATGATCATGAGCCGTTTCCGGACGCTTGGCTGCACACCCTGCACCGGCGCGGTTCGATCCAGCGCCGACACCATAGATGAGATCGTTGCTGAAGCGGCGGCGGCGCGCCGTAGCGAACGTGAAACCCGGATCATCGATCACGGCGCCAACACGATGGAAGACAAGAAAAAAGAGGGTTACTTTTAGGTATGACGAAAATTAATTTTAAATTGAACCAGGAGATCAGCCTTTTACGGTTGGTGACGGTGGGTAGCGTGGATGATGGAAAGTCCACATTGATTGGGCGTCTTCTGGTGGATACCAAAGGGGCCTTTGAGGACCAGTTGCTGGCAGTGCGTAAGAAAAAAACAACCAGAACGGTGGCCTCGGCCGCCGAGATTGATCTGGCCATGTTGACCGATGGTCTGCAGGCCGAGCGTGAACAGGGGATTACTATTGATGTGGCCTATCGTTACTTCGCCACGCCCAGGCGTAAATTCATCATGGCGGACTGTCCGGGCCACGAGCAGTACACGCGAAACATGGTCACCGGCGCCTCGACGGCCAATGCCGCGATCATCCTGGTGGATGCCCGCAATGGCGTACTGACCCAGACCCGGCGCCATGCGCATATCCTGAGCCTTCTCGGGATGCCGCATGTGATCGTGGCCATCAACAAGATGGATCTTGTCGAATATGACAGGGATGTATTTAATCAAATACGCAGCGAGCTGGTCGATTTCTGTTCGAGACAGGGGGTGGATGACCTGATCTGTATCCCGATCTCCGCCCTGAAGGGTGATATGGTCGTGGAACGGGGTGAAGACAACATGCCTTGGTATCAGGGGAAGACCATTCTGGAGACCCTGGAAACCCTGGAGGTTAGCGCCCATGTGGATGAGCTTGACTTCCGTTTCCCTGTTCAGCTTGTCAATCGTCCCCAGACCTCCGAATGGCCTGATTTCCGTGGCTACATGGGTCGTGTTGTTTCGGGCGCCGTCAGGGTAGGGGATCCCGTAACGGTACTGCCGGCGGGCAAGACCTCGCACGTCAGGGAGATTGTTACCTTCGATGGTAAACTTGACGAGGCGTTCGCACCGCAGAGCGTGACGTTGACATTGGAAGATGAAATTGACATCTCCCGTGGGGATATGATTGTGCATGGCGATTCTCCGCCCAGGAGCGACAATGCATTTGACGCCATGGTCTGCTGGATGGGCGAGGAACCATTGGAGGCGCGAAAGAAATACGTGATCAAGCTGGCAGCCAGTTCGGTGCGGGCCATGGTGACGGAGATCCGGTATCGAACCGATGTGAATACGCTTGAACATGATTCGGATGCTGGCCGGCTGGAGGTGAACGATATCGGCAGGGTGGTATTCAAGCTGTTAAAACCCCTGGTATTCGATGCCTATGCGGACAACCGCGCCACCGGTAGCTTCATCATCATCGACAGCTTTACAAACAATACCGTAGGCGCAGGTATGATCTGTAGCTAGCTTGGACTATTCATGAATCGCATTGCGATCAATCAATGGGAAGCCCCCTTTTTTTACTGATATTTATGACAAAAATCCAGATAATAACGCAGCCATTTCTTGTAATCGTTGCGTTCAGGGCTGGCGATTTTTCTTTGCACCAGAATTTCATCATAGGCGCGCCAGTTCAGGCGACAAGGACAGCATCAACGCATATCCAGATATGAATATAATCCCATATTGACATGATATACAGATAAATAGTTTGAAAGTAAGCAGGTTTTCATGTTCGTTCTTGCCTAAAATGAGCCATCATCGTTATGCTATGCCGAAACAAGGGAATAAATAGTTATATTTTTCAAAGAAAGGAGAAAGATATGTTT
>CAZQZF010000156.1:0-5023 GCA_964597745.1 uncultured Zetaproteobacteria bacterium | reverse complement strand
CAATTACCATTTTACAAAATGAACACGAGGCGATGATTCATTATCCATACCTGATTATCGGCGGCGGCATCACGGCCGCGGCTGCCGTACGGGGCATCCGCAAGGTGGATTCCCAAGGTATGATCGGCATCATTAGTCGTGAACCGCACCCGCCCTACAAGCGCCCCTTTCTGTCCAAGGCGCTGTGGAAAGGGGCGCCGTACGACAAGGTGTGGGTCAGGTTCGATACGAAGCATGTTGAAATGCATCTGTCCACATCGGTCGTCCGCATTGACCGGAATAAAAAGATCGTGGTGGATGACCGGGGCGGGACGTATGCCTACGATCAACTGCTGCTGGCCACGGGCGGTGAAGCCCGCCGCTTACCCTGGCCGGTCGAGGGTCTGATCTATTTCCGTGATCTTGATGATTATCTGAAGCTCAGGACACTGACGGAACGCGGACAACACTTTGCCGTGATCGGCGGCGGTTTTATCGGCTCCGAAATTGCCGCCGCCCTGGCCATGAACGATAAGAAAGTAAGCATGATTTTCCCCGAGGATGGCATCGGCGCACGCATTTTTCCCGGGAGCCTGTCGCGTTTCCTGAACGATTATTACCGATCCCGTGGGGTTGAGGTGCTGGCTGGCAATGCGGTTGCCGGCATCGGCAAGGTCCGAGGCGGCTACATCGTGCAGACCCAATCGGGCAAGACCATGGAAGTGGATGGCGTCATTGCCGGGGTTGGCATCAAGTGCAATACCGAACTGGCCCGGACAGTGGAAATTGCAACGGATAACGGCATCCTTGTCGATGAATTATTGCAGACTAACGATCCTGATATCTATGCTGCTGGCGACGTCGCCAACTTTTTCAACCCGGCGCTTGCCAGGCGGATACGCGTGGAACATGAAGACAACGCCCAGATGATGGGGGAGACCGCCGGCCGGAATATGGCCGGGGAAGCTGCACCTTATCACCATCTGCCGTTTTTCTATTCCGATATGTTTGATCTGGGATATGAGGCTGTGGGCGTGCTGGACGCGGGCATGGAAACGGTCGAAGACTGGCGGGAAGAGTATCTCCAGGGGGTGGTGTATTACCTCGATGAAGGACGCGTCCGCGGTATCCTGCTATGGAATACATGGGGACACATGGAGGCGGCGCGCGCCCTCATCGCGGAGCAGGGGCCCTTCGATGCCCGGAATCTTCAGGGGCGTCTCGGCTAACTTCTCCTTCCACGGCGGCTAAAATACCCCGGATGATATCGGTCGGGCCTGGCGGACAACCGTGAACAACTACATCCACCGGAATAATATCTGACACTGAGCCTGCTATGGCATAGTTATCCCTGCCAAAGACGCCACAATCAGCGGCGCAGTCACCCACCGCCACGACCAGTTTAGGATCTGGCGTGGCCTCATAGGTCATCTTCAACGCAGATTCCATATTGCGCGTGACCGGCCCCGTTACCAGCAGCATATCGGCAAAACGCGGGCTGGGAACAAAATGAATGCCGAATCGCTCCGCATCGTAATAGCAGTTATTCATGGCAATGATTTCCAGCTCACAACCGTTACAGGAGCCTGCATCCACCTCGCGAATCGCCAGCGAACCCCTGAACCGCTTGCGAATAGCAACCTCAAGCCTTGAGCCCAAAACGTCGATCTTGCCGCCCGCCTCCGGCAACCCCTCCGTTCTGACTCCCGTCCTCATAATCTTTGAAAACAATCTCAACATGATTAATTCCCTGAATAAATCATAAGTCGTTGCCTGAATAGGAGCAGTTGAAGGACTTGTTGTTCAGCGGAAAATCCGGCACCGGCACTTCGCGTACAGCCAGTTCCAGCCCCAGCCAGTTGATCTCGGATGGATCCCGCACGGCGTAGCGATCAATCCTGCCGTTTTTCCCAAAGCGGACCCATGCCGCAATTTCGCCACGCCAGCCCTCAATCACGTCAAAACCCGAAATCCCTGCCTCAGGTGGAATAAAATCCACGGCCACGGGGCCATCAGGTAAATCATTCAGCAGAACGGAAATAATACGCGCCGCTTCGGCAATCTCTTCAAATCGCACCCAGACACGAGTCGCCACATCGCCAAGTTTTCCCTCGGGAACCTTGACATTCAGCCTGTCATAGGGCGGATAGGCCTCTTCGACTCGTTCATCGGAATAGATGCCGGAAGCATGTCCTGCGTATCCCAGCAAGCCGATTGATTTCGCATCCTCAATGGAAACCGGGCCGGAACCGATTACGCGCTCCTGAATACTCGGATGGTCGGCATAGATGGCGCGCAATTGCTCTATTTCATCCGCCATCGCCCGGGTCTGCCGCAACAAGAGCCTTATGCCAGCCTCATCCGGTTCACAAACCACCCCGCCCGGTACAATCAAATTCATCAACAAACGATGACCGAATACATCCTTGTGTATACGCGCCATCTCCTCACGTATCCGCTGCATCTGGCTGTTCATAAATGCAAAACCGCCATCATTGCATACGCCGCCGATATCGCCGATATGGTTAGCCATGCGCTCGCGTTCACACAGAATGGCGCGCAGGGCCACCGCACGATCCGGCGCCTCCAGATAGGCGGCATGTTCACACGCCTGAGCAAACGCCCACGCATGCGCCACAGTTGAATCGCCTGAAATTCTCCCTGCCAGGCGTGCGCCTTCTTCTGCCGTCAATCCTTCAAAACGCTTTTCAATACCCTTGTGGACATAACCCAGGCGCGCTTCCATGTTCAGAATCTCTTCGCCCACGGCGTGGAAACGGAAATGCCCCGGCTCAATGATGCCTGCGTGCACGGGACCCACCGGATATTCATACACCCCGTCACCTTCAGCCTTGATGAAGGCGTATTCTCCCTCATCCTGATCCATGCGCGTATGCGCCGGAAAATCGCCACGCAACGGGTGCGCATCTGCCGGCCAATGTTCATGCTTCAGCCATCGACGCGTATCTTCCAGGCCATTAACCCGAATGCCGAACATATCTCGCAGGGTACGCTCCATACGTACGGCCGCCACATAATGACGGCTGATATCCGGCAATACCGGATCATCCATATTCAAACCCGTGCGCAGCAAGACATGCCGATGCCTGGGATGCGCAAACGCCATGTAGGCATAGAGCGCCTTATCATCGTGCGATCCAGCTTCCGCCGCCCACAGCGATACCAGCCGCATTGCATGGCGCCGCGCCTCTTCGGCCACATGAGTCCAGTCCAAACGCCGCACCTCAAGACATGGCATTTGGGCTGGATGATGGTCCTCCAGATAGCGCGTTACGATGCCATGGTCGGACAGTCGCTCAGCGAACCATGTGTTGGCTTCATGAGTCGTCATGCGCCGCCTCCATGAATCAGCAACGCTGCCTGGTCATACCATCCAGCCAGAAAAGCCGGGATGGAAATACCCAAAATCAGCGCCAGCACTAGATGGATATAGACTGGCAACATATTGACCGGAACCTGCTTCGCATATTCAGGCACTTCATCGTAGCACATGTTCGGTACGAAGCGGAACAGACCGGCCACGGCGATCAACAGACCCAAAAGCAGGATGGCGACAGTCCACGGATACTGCTGTAACGCAGCCGAGAAGATCAGAAACTCGCTGGTAAATACGCCAAAAGGTGGAAACCCGGCAATGGCGCAGGTCCCTATAAGAAGGCCCCACCCGATCCCTGGGTTGTGATTAATCAGACCGCGAATATCAGACATGGTCTGTGTACCCATTTGCTGTGCCGCATGTCCCACAGTAAAGAAAATACCTGATTTAACCAGGGAATGCGTCGTCATGTGCAGCATGGCCGCGAAGTTGGCGATGGAGGTCCCAATGCCAAAGCTAAATGTCATCAGCCCCATGTGTTCAATGGATGAGAACGAAAACATGCGCTTAATATCATGTTGTTTGTGCAGGGAAAAGGCGGATGCAAGCAGTGAAAACATTCCAAAACCCATCATTAGATTACCAGCGAAATGAGTGCCGGTGGCCGCATCCACCAGCATCTTGCAGCGCACCAGCGCGTATAGCGCGAGATTTAAGAGCAGGCCGGAGAGCACGGCGGAGACTGGCGTCGGACCTTCCGCATGCGCATCCGGTAGCCATGTATGCATCGGGGCCAATCCCACCTTGGTGCCATAGCCAACCATCAGGAAGACGAAGGCCAGGCTCATCACGGTCGGATCCAGTTTGCCGGCAACCGCGTAAAGCCGGGTCCATGTCAGTGCGGCATCCCCATGCCCCAACACATCGGATGATGTGAAATACAGTGTGGCGGTACCGAACAGGGCCAACGAAATTCCAACGCCGCAGATAATCAGGTATTTCCATGCCGCGGAAATGGAACCCGGCGTGCGGTACAGCGAGACCAGCAGCACCGTGGCCAGCGTGGCGATTTCCAGCGACAGCCAGATAATGGCCAGATTGTTTGATGTCTGCCCCAGAAACATGCCAAATACGAATAACTGATACATGGCGTGGTACAGGCGCAGGCGCTTGCCGTCAATCTTCCCTTTCTCCAGTTCGTGACGCATATAGGGGCCGGAAAAAATCGCCGTCGTCGTGGCCACAAAGGCCGTCAGCGCAACCAGAAAGACATTGAATGCATCCATGAAGAACCAGTCGTCCCAGATCATGATCCGCCCATGCCGAAGCACCTGCGCCGCCAGACCCAGGCTGGCGATAAAGGTAAGTGCGGCAGCTATTTTGTTCACCCATGCGGAACGATACGGATGGGCGTCAAATGCCAGCCATACCGCGGCAACGAGCGGCGCGCCCAGCAGAAATAGAAACCAGTGCATTACCGCTGATCCATTTTATGCAAATCGAGGGTCTCGAATGTGTCCCGGATATGATAGAAAAACAGGCCAAAGACGATCGAGGCAATCAACACATCGAAGGCTACCCCCAGTACCGCCACCATCGGCATACCATAGATGGCGCGAACGCCGCCAAAAAACAGCGCGTTTTCAAGGACCCGGAAACCAATGACCTACGTAAGCGCTATCTGGCGCAGCAGAATCATCAGCAACC
>CAZQZF010000155.1:2479-5108 GCA_964597745.1 uncultured Zetaproteobacteria bacterium | reverse complement strand
GAATTTTTTACGACTTTATCATTAATAATCGCTTCAGACCATGGATGCGCAGCACATCCTGAATCATCGCCAGCCAGGCGCCCGAATCATGCTCCGACAAGAATACCCTTGGACTTTGCATATGGCCAAGGATGCCACGAATTAGCCCGAGGCTCAAAGGGGCGCCCTGGCCGCAGGCCGCACACCGCAGTTGAGAATGAGACCAAAATAGCGCATCGGCCTGCTGGCCACAGCACCAGCAACGATCCAGCGTCCCAATCCATCCGGTTTTTCCGAGCAGATACCATACCGCGGCCAGCAGGCCAGAGTCTTCGGGTCGCTCGCCCAGCATGGAAAAGGCCTGCCGGAGCTCTTCAAAACCATCTCCCGCACCCTCCTTGAACAGGCTGGAGGCCACGGAGGTGAGATCAAGACCCACCACCGCATGGGTTTCCGGCACCAACAACGGCCCGCGCTCTGCGCAGGTCAATGTCCCCATCCCCACTCTGGCTGGACGCCAGGCCAGTTGCAGCATAGTCAGAGGCTCGAGCATGGCCCGCAACTGGCTTTTACTTCGTCTGGCGCCTCTGGCCATCAACGATACTCGCCCGTGCCCAGCAGTTAACACATGGATGACAAGAGATGTTTCCCCGAATGCGATCCGGCGCAGCAACAGGCCCTGATCACGAATTTCGGCCATTTATTGGCTCACATGCCTTGGATTATCAAACCACCCCGGCTGCGCCTTGACCCAAAGGTCCAAACGCACGGGACAGTCAAAGAGCCTTTGCAGGGCCAGCCTTGCCCTGCTCCCGATCTCCTTGATCTTGCGGCCCCCTTTACCAATCACCATCGGCTTGTGCCTTTCCGAGGCGACGATGATGACAGCGCCAATTGCCATGCCTCGATCCTTGCTGGACGCCTCCGTGAATGATTCAACTTCAACCGCCGTCTGAAACGGAATCTCCTGTTCCATGGCCAGAAATACCTGCTCCCGGACATATTCGGAGGCTAGCTGGCGCTGACTCTGATCGGTGTACCACTCCGGATCATACCTTGGCTCACCAGGCGGAAGATGTTCGACAAGCACTTCCAGAACCGACTGGATCTGAATACCTCGAGTGGCGGAAACAGGGATACAGGCAAGGGCTGCCTGATCCAGCGCGGCGGTTTCGGCAATCCGTGGCAGCAAGGCCGCCTTGTTCAATCGGTCCACCTTATTCAGCAGATGAATTCTCGGCTTCTGATCAGAGCTGAAGTGCCGGATGATGGTACGTGTTGCCGAATCGAGCGGCCGGGTCACGTCCTGCATAATGATCAGAACATCCGCTTGGGCGGCAGCGGCGTAGGCCTCCCGAACCATGCTGCGATTCAGACGGCTCTTCGCCTTGTGGATGCCCGGAGTATCTACGAATACGATCTGACAATGCGCATCCGTATAAATACCAAGGATTCTCTGACGGGTTGTTTGGGGCTTTGGCGTTACGATAGCCGCCCGAACGCCGATAATGGCATTCATCAGGGTAGATTTGCCTACATTCGGTCTACCCAGCAAGGCCACGCTGCCGTATTTTGTTATTTTCTCAGGTGCTTCCATGCCTGCTCCGCGGCCTTGATCTCAGCCTCTTTTTTCCGGGCCCCGGCGCCCGATCCAACGGATTCTCCCCGCACAAAACAGCAGACGGTAAATCGGGGGCTGCTGCCAACACCCTGATCGGAACTTTGATAATCAGGCAATCCCCACCCTTTTGCCTGGGTCAATTCCTGCAATCTTGACTTCGAATCCCTCATGTCTCCGGAAGGAAGGTCATGCAACAGACCGGCCCATGCCTCTTGCACCACATGTTTCGCAGCCTCCCATCCGGCATCGATAAAGACTGCGCCAATGATGGCCTCAACCGCATTGCCGGTAATCGACTCTGACCGGATATTTCCCCCGCTATCGCGTTCACCATTGCCGACGCATACATATTTTTGCAAATGCCAGAGCCTGGCAATCCGCTTCAGACTGGATCCGCAAACCAGATAGGCCCGCCAGCGAGAGAGCTGCCCCTCATCGACATCCCGGAATTGCCGGAACAGTTGTTCGGAAATCACCAGGGACAACACTGCATCGCCAAGAAACTCGAGGCGTTCCAGATGATCCAGAGAGGCTGAACGATGCGTCAACGCACGGACAAGAAGGTTGGAATTATCAAATTGATGCCCAACACAAGCCTGAAGCGCACTCAGTTCGGTTATTACATCGGTATCATTCAAGGGTTTCAGCATGAGGGTTAAAATTAAAATCAAACCGGCTCTTCACACGCATTGATTGCCAGCGCTCCTGCATCACTTTGGGCATCGAGCCCGGATCTTCCGGCAGAAGCCAGACCACCACATGATACCTGGATGAGATGGAAACCCTGTTCCCGTCCGCCTTGATGACCAGATGGTCATAGAATTCCTTGGGCAGGTCGTGATAGTAAATGTATTTTGCATGAAGGATGTCGGGAAGGCGGGCTCGAAGAAAAGAAGCATCAGCAGATGCCTTGGTTTGGACAATCGTTTTGAAGGCATCGTCCACCTTCCAGGCCGTGTAGTACACGGGAATAAATTTGTACCCCACTGTCACAATAGCGGCAATGATAAAGAGCCAGAACAGCAGCTT
>CAZQZF010000155.1:0-2379 GCA_964597745.1 uncultured Zetaproteobacteria bacterium | reverse complement strand
ATTTGTACCCCACTGTCACAATAGCGGCAATGATAAAGAGCCAGAACAGCAGCTTGATTGCGCTAAAGCCGGAGTGGATATCCCTCATGTTTTTCTCAGCGGATGAGATGACCAATGCGATCCCATCGCACATCTTTAAAATGGTTATCCCATGACCACCAGATGAGAACGGCATGGCCGACCAGATAGGATTGGGGTATAAAGCCCCAGAATCGCGAATCGCGTGAATTGTTGCGATTATCGCCAAGAGCAAAGTAATGGCCCGCCGGAACCCGCCATACGCCATCCCTGATACTATTTTTCTTGCGCAACACGCTATGTTTCAGATCCATGAGCTGTTCATCAAACAGACCGGACACATCGGCGCTGCCATCTGAAAGAAAATAAGAGTATCGATCGTGGTATTCCAGCGGCATTTCCTTATCATTGATAAACAGCCGATTGCCCTCATAGCGAATTTCATCTCCCGGCAGACCAATAATCCGCTTGATATAGTCCTTGCTGCGATCATTCGGGTAATCAAATACGGCGACATCCCCTCGATCAGGGGGATTGGGGAGGAACTGGAGATCAGTAAACGGAATGCGAAGGCCATAGGGATAACGCAGAACAAAGATGTAATCGCCAATCAGCAGGGTGGGAACCATGGAAGAAGATGGAATCTTGAATGGCGCAATGATGAAACTGCGAATGATTATCGCCAGGACCGCAACGCCCAGCAGACTTTTGACCCACTCACGCCAGCCATCCTGATTCGCTTTATTTTCCATTTTTACCATCTCCAAGCCGCAGCACAGCTAGAAACGCCTCCTGAGGCACTTCAACACTGCCAATGGACTTCATCCTTTTTTTCCCGGCTTTCTGTTTTTCCAGTAGCTTCCGTTTGCGGGTAATGTCTCCGCCGTAACATTTGGCTGTCACGTTCTTGCGCATGGCCTTGACGGTCTCGCGAGCCAAGATACGTCCGCCAATGGCTGCCTGCAAGGGGACATCAAACTGCTGGCGCGGGATCAGTTCGCGCAGTTTCTTCACCAGTTCTCGCCCGCGCTGATCAGCGACCGAGCGATGCACAATCAGGGAAAGCGCATCCACCGGTTCTCCGTGTACGAGAATATCCAGCTTGACCACGTCATCCGTATGAAATCCGGCCAGTTCGTAATCCATTGATGCATAACCGCGAGAAACAGATTTCAACCGGTCATGGAAATCAACAACCATCTCGGCCAACGGCAATTCATAGCTCAGCATCACCCTGCCCTGGCCGATAAACTTCATATCCTTCTGGGTTCCGCGCCGCTGTTGGCATAACTTTATCATAGCGCCCACATATTCTTCCGGGGTAAAGATATTGGCGGTTACAATCGGTTCCTCAATCCTGTTAATGCGGGCAGGATCAGGAAACTCGCTGGGATTGGATATCTCCCGCACAGAGCCATCCGTCAGGCTGATGCGGTAGACCACGGATGGAGCCGTTGTGATCAGATCAAGCGCGTATTCACGCTCCAGCCTCTCCTGCACGATCTCCATATGCAGCATGCCGAGAAATCCGCAGCGAAATCCCAGGCCCAGGGCCGAGGAATTTTCCGGTTCATAGCTGAAGGCGGGGTCATTGAGATTCAGTTTCTCAAGCGAATCACGCAATTCGGCGTAATCGCCGGCATCAACGGGATAAATACCCGCAAAGACCATGGGCTGCGGCTCACGGAACCCCGGCAGGGGTGATGCGGCCGGCGCCCTTTCCAGAGTCACGGTATCGCCGACACGAAGATCAGCCAAGGTCTTGATGCCGCAGACCAGAAAACCAACCTCGCCCGCCTGCATCATCTCCCTGGCAACAGGTTGCGGCAAAAACACGCCGATATCCTGGACTTCATAGCTTAAACCGGTGGATATCAGTCTGACCCGATCGTTCCTGTGGATCGTGCCATCGAATATGCGCACCAGAGCCACGGCGCCAACATAGGCGTCAAACCATGAATCTACCACCAAGGCCTTTAATCGCCCCGTTACCCTGCCAGACGGAGACGGCACACGCCTGACAATGGCGTCGAACACCTCGTTGATCCCCTCGCCTGTTTTGGCCGATACGGCGATAGACTCCGATGCATCCAGGCCAATCACCTCCTCAATCTGCCGTCTCGCCTCCGCGATATCGGCGCTGGGGAGATCGATCTTATTGATAACAGGAATGATTTCGAGATTATTTTCAAGCGCAAGATAGACATTGGCCAGAGTCTGCGCCTCCACTCCCTGGGTGGCATCGACAATCAACAGAGCCCCTTCGCAGGCCTGCAGGCTGCGTGACACTTCATACCTGAAATCCAAGTGTCCGGGTGTATCAATCAGGTTTAGCCAGTACACATTACCATCGGCAGCCCT
>CAZQZF010000154.1:0-5112 GCA_964597745.1 uncultured Zetaproteobacteria bacterium | reverse complement strand
TTCAAGTCTCTTTGAGATTGAAACCCCGTCCACAATCATCTCATCGGATAACATGGCTAACGCCTCATCCACCGTCATAGATTTTTCATAAATAGATTGCCCCATCACTCGCTACCAAACACACGGGCGGTCATGCGCTCGACCACCTTGCTTATGTGGTTTTCGGTCAGGTGGCTGTATCGCTTCACCATGGCAAGGGTTTTGTGCCCCATTGCTTCGGCTATCTCTGCCAAGGTTGCGCCGCTCATTGCCAATTCAGAAGCAAAACAATGCCTAAGGTCATGCCAGCGGAAGTCTGCAATCTCCGCCGCTTTCAGAGCCTTTTTCCAAGGCGTTCGTAAGTCTATGTGCTTTCCTTTCTTCAAGCCGGGGAATACATGCTCATTATCCAGTCGCCGCACCTTTGCCAGCTTGCGTATTTCATCCAGTGCCGGGCCTGTAGCTACCACCGTTCGCCGTTCGCCGTTTTTCGTATCTTCCAGAATGATGCGGCCTGTCTGTGTATCCACTGTCCGCCATGTAAGGGAAAACTGCTCGCCTTGCCGCATGCCTGTGGATAGAGCTAGCACCACTGCGGGGTATAACAGAGCATTGTTTGAATCTTTGCAGGCATCCAGAAGCCGCGCCCGTTCATCAGCGGAAAGGAAGCGCACCCGGCCTCGGGGTTCCTTGGGCTTGGATACTTTCCGCATGGGGCTGTCATTCATCCATCCCAAGTCTTTTACTGCATAGGTAAAGGCATGGGATAGAGGTGCAAGGTATCGGTTTATTGTGGATGGTGCGCGTCCACTATCGGTCAGATCGTTCATACAATCGTTTATCTTGGCAGGGGAGATATTAGCAAGGCTCAGGCTCCCGAGTTTGTTACGCCACCACTCCAGTTGTGCTTTCTGAATTCCTATAGTGTCCGCGCCCTTGGCTGGCAGCTTTCGTTTTTCGTATACGTCCAGAAGTTCGGACAGCGTGCGCCTCTGTGACTCCATTTTGTCTATGTATCGGCCTGCTCGTATATCTGCATCGGTAATCCTGGCCCATGCCTTCGCATCGGTCAGCCTGTCAAACGTAGCTGAAACGGTTGGATTCCCTTTGAGCCTTACCCGAGCCCTGTATGTTGTCTTTCCTTTCGTGTCCGTATGCTTGTTTATAGCTGCCATGGCATGCCCCTTTTAGTACATGGCCGTATCATAGGATAAGCTACAATAAAGCGCAACAATAGATTAGCTATCTTATGTTGATAACGTATAACACATTGATATTAATTTAATTATTCAATGGACAACGGAATATTGTCCTTTGGTTGTCCAATACATCCACGTTTTTGCCTGTATAAGCACAGTTTCCGGCCATGGATGAAAGTCGGGTTTATTGCTGCTTTTGCTGGTGTAGTGGACAACGGTTGGACAATGGAAGGGAAATGGGGAATAAAAAAGCACCTACTATTTACCGTAAGTGCTTGTTTTTTAATGGTACCGAAGGTCGGACTCGAACCGACACATCCGTGAGGATACCAGATTTTGAGTCTGGCGCGTCTACCAGTTCCGCCACTTCGGCATAGACCGAACACTACATGAGCCTCGGTGGCGGCGGCAAGCGCTTGCTTGTTGATTCACGTGCACCTGATGACCATTTTTTCGAAGGAAGGCGCATGGTCAGCATGAAGAAACCGGGTTAAACTGTTTCAATGATCGTGCTATTCACAGATTTCGGGCCAACTGGACCGTACACAGGCCAGATGAAGGCCGTGCTACATGGCCTGGCGACGGGCGTTCCACTTGTCGATCTGTTTTGTGATGCCCCTTCATTCAATCCCAGGGCATCCGCCTACCTTTTGGCTGCTTTCGTGGATAAATTCCCCCCAGGGTCAGTATTCCTGTGCGTGGTAGATCCCGGCGTGGGCGGAAAAAGGTTGCCTCTGGTTATGCGGGCGGATGGATACTGGTTTGTCGGACCAGGCAATGGTTTGTTCAATATTGTGGCACGCCGGGCTGAAGCGCTTGAGGTATGGCAAATAACCTGGTTGCCGGATCAGCTTTCGGCAAGTTTTCACGGACGGGATCTGTTTGCGCCGGTTGCTGCCAGACTGGCAAGAGGGGAACAACCACCGGGCAAGTTACTGCATGACGGGGTATTATGCGACTGGCCCGATGACCTGTTTGAAGTCATCTATATTGATCATTTTGGTAATGCCATGACTGGAATCCGCGCCGCCAGTCTGTCCTCCGTCAGTTTGTTGAAGATAGGGGATAAAATCTTGAGTCATGCCCGGACCTTTTCCGATGTTCGGAAAGGGGAGACATTCTGGTATGAAAATGCCAATGGCCTGGTTGAAATTGCCGTAAATCAGGGGAATGCCGCCCGAGAGCTTGGCCTTTCCGTTGGCACAACGATAAGCTGCATCTGATGGAATACGACATTGTCATCGTTGGCGGAGGCGTTGCGGGAAATGCCATGGCTCTGTCCCTGAAGGATACAGGGCTAAGGGTTGCCGTGATTGAGGCAACTCCACCGTTCGAAGGCCGTTCTGAGTCTACTCCAGAGCGTACAGTCGCCCTTTCGTATGGCAGTAGTCGTTACCTCAATCGCCTGGGTGTCTGGAGCGAGATCCGGGACGGCGTCGCTCGTATCGAAAAAGTCTATGTTTCCGAGCCGGGCCATCGAGGTGTGGTTTGCATGGATCGATGTCAGTCTGGTACTGAGGCACTTGGATATGTCCTTGAGTTGCCGTTGCTGGTTCACATTCTTTGCGGGCAAGTCAGTCAGCATACAGATGTGTTCCGTCCCGCCCGCGTGACAGGCATGCGGCAAAATCCGGATCGCGTCCACCTGCATTTCCGGCATGAACAGAAAGAACAGGAAATCTCCGCCTCGCTCGTTATTGGCGCCGATGGAACCCATTCACGGATACGGGGATGGGCCGGTATCTCATCGTTTGGCTGGGATCATAACCGGTTTGGTCTGGTGGCCTCCATCCGCACACAGCGTCCCCACGCCGGCGCGGCCTTTGAATGCTTCCGTGCATCCGGCCCGCTGGCGTTTCTGCCTCTGGATAACGAACGCAGCACAATTGTGTGGACGCTGGGACCGGAAGAGACCAGCCGGCAGATGGAAATGGATGATGATCGCTTTCTCGCCGCACTCAGCCGTGCTGCCGGTTCGGTCGCACGCACCCATCTTGGCCGGATGCTGGCAACAGGTCCGCGGGCCTGCTTTCCGCTGGAGTTTCGGCAAGCCGGACGATTCACCAGTGGGCGAGTCGCACTGATGGGCAATGCCGCTCATACGGTTCATCCGGTCGCCGGGCAGGGCCTGAATCTGGGCCTGCGCGATGTCAGAGCCATGGCTGATGTCCAGCATCGGGCAGTCAAGGCTGGTCATGATGCAGGAGAGGGGATTGTGCTGGAGGAGTATGCGGACCGGCGCAGACTGGACCGTGCCGCCGTGGCCGGTTTCACTGAAGGTCTGAATGCGCTGTTTGGCAATCAGTGTTCTCCTTTGAGGTTGCTGCGGGGCCTTGGTCTGGATGGCCTGCAAAGGGTGCCGGCGGCGCGTGACTGGTTGATGCGACGCGTTACCGGTCTTTCCTCCAGTCCGGATTATTCATGAAAAAGGCGAGGCGGTCTGATGTGTTGATTCTTGGCGGCGGCCTGGCCGGTCTGACACTGGCATGTGCCTTGAAGAATACATCGATCCAGGTGGAGGTGTTTGAAAAAATGGAACTGGAACCCCGCCTTTCACTGAATCGTGATTGCCGGGTGATCGCCGTTGTCGCCGGAACCGTCCGGATCATGCAGGGGATCGGCGTTTGGGAAGGGGTGACAGGGCAGGCCGAGCCGATCCGGGCCATGCGCATCTGGGACGATCAGAATGTCGGAGGCATACGTTTTGAGGCCGGGGAAACGGGGCTTGATGCCCTCGGATATATTGTTGAAAACAGCGTCTTGCGCGATGCTATGCTTGAAGCCCTTGCCGACGCCAAAAATGTCACCATTCATTGTCCGGAGGAGGCTATTTCCTGCACATGGAAACAGGGTTCCGTTCAACTGAAACTGTCAAATAGCGACGTTTATCAGGCTGCGCTGGCAGTGGCCGCGGATGGCGGCAATTCATGGTTGCGCGGGCAGGCGGGAATCAGTGTCAGAAGCAGGGATTTCCATCAGCGCGGTATTGTCGCCACGGTTCGGCCCCGGTTGCCACATCACAGTACGGCATTCCAGCGTTTTCAGCCTGCCGGACCCCTGGCCATGCTGCCACTCAGCGGCGGCCTCTGCTCACTTGTCTGGAGTGTCAATAACGGCAAGGCAAACCGGCTGATGAAGATGGATGATGAGGCATTTCTTGGCACCCTGAATCTTGTCTTTGGGCCAGTTCTGGGGCGGTTGCTGGAAGCAGGGGAGAGGGCGGCGTTTCCACTGCGGACCCAGCTGGCGCGGCATCAGGTTGATTCAAGGCTGGCAATGATCGGGGATGCCGCTCACACTATTCACCCGCTTGCCGGTCTAGGGGCAAATCTGGGCTTTCGCGATGCCATGGTGCTGGCGCAGGAGATTGTCGATGCCCGCCGTTTCGAGGAGGACATCGGTTCCGCCTCGGTGTTGAATCGATATGCAAAGGCGAGACTGCCGGACACGCTTTCGGTTATGGCTGCCATGGAGGGTTTCCATCAGCTCTTTACGCATGACTGGAAGCCGCTGAACCTCTTGCGCGATGCCGGCATGCTGGCGGTCGGCAACTCGGGTCCTTTAAAGCGGTTCCTGATGCGTACCGGTATGGGAATAGCTCAGCCCGTGCCTCACCAGATTACCTGATTTCAACCCTCCAGGGCCTCACCGTGAACTCCGGAACCTACATCATTAATGAATATCTTTGGCGGTAAGTTTCCCCTTATCATCCTTGAACTTCACTGTCACCGTACCCTTGGCCTTCGCTGCCTTGTCGAGCATTTCTTTGGATGCGGTAAATGAAATGGGCTGTTGTGTCTGCGCATCCAGGATGGTGAAGAACCCACCTTTGCTGTCGATTGATGTAATCGGGCCGACATGTTTATTCGGACCAGCGGCAGAACATGCCAGGGCTGAAGCACTGCCCAGCAATAACATTGACGCTACAATCATA
>CAZQZF010000153.1:0-5150 GCA_964597745.1 uncultured Zetaproteobacteria bacterium | reverse complement strand
GCGAATCAAGAACTTGCGCTATGTGTGTGCGACCAACTGCTTTTTCTAGGATTAAAGGCTGAATGTGGAATTTGAAGTTTCGATTGTACACATTCAGTGAGCGCCCTGAATCACAATCCAGCGGGAAAGCTGTATTGGACGCACGAAGTGCGCCCGCAGGGTGAGGGCCATGGATGGCCCGAATCTCACAACGATTCATGCAGGCGCCCTCTTTTCCTTCATCACGATATCCAGAACGCTGCTGACAAGAGCGGCCAGGGGAATGGCAAAAAAGACGCCTACAATCCCCCATAGATTTCCAAAGATCAGAACAGCAACGATGATGGCAATGGGGTGCAGATTGACCACCTCGGAAAAAAGCCACGGGATCAACACATTTGCATCCAAAGCCTGGATGATTGCGTAGGCCACGAGGGCGTACATTGTTGTATCAGCCCAGCCCCACTGGAAAAAAGACATCAGAATAACAGGTACGGCAACGACCGCCGCGCCAACGAATGGGACCCAGACCGATAACCCCGTCAGCACCCCAAGGATTACGGCATATTCATGATGTAAGGACCAGAAGAGCAGCCAGGTTACAATCCCGACGACAAAGGCTTCCCAGAATTTCCCCCGGATATAGTTGCCAATCTGGATATCCACTTCAAACCACACCTTTTCCAGAAGAGACCGGTCGCCGGGAAGAAATCGCTGGCCCCAGTCCATGATCTTCTGCTTATCCTTTAACAGAAAAAAGACCAGAACCGGCACAAGCACGGCATAGACCAGGAGCGTGATCAGGCCGGGAATCGAAGCCAGTGAAAGCGAGAGCATATGCTTTCCCCACTCCTGAAGCGTATTGGCGGATCCCGCCAGCAACTGCTGGACATAATCCGGATTGATCCAGTCCGCATAATAGACCTGCAGGGCATCCATACTCTTGCGAAGACCCACGACGTAAGTTGGGACTCTGGAAACAAAGCGCGCAAGCTGCTCAACGAGAAGAGGAATCACAGCCAGCAGCGCAAACAGTGCGCCAAGGGCGCTTCCGAAACCGACCAGAAGAATTGCCGGCAGCCTTGGCAATCTGCAATACCTGAGCAACTCCACAACACCGTCCAGGACATAGGCCAGGGCGATTGCCACCAGTAGCGGCGCCAACACATGGCCAAGAAGCTGCAGCAACAGAAAGATAGCCAGCAGGGACAACAGCAAGATGAGCAACTGCGTATCGGCCAGTTTTGCACGCAACCATTTTAGGAAGAGCTGCACTATTTCTCCTTTCCAGTCGGTTCGATTGCCACCAGAACCGCTGCCGCGCTTGCGCTGGCCAGATGCATGGTTGCGCTGATTCCATGCCAGATACCGAAACTCCGGCGCAAGGGATCACCACCAGGAACCAGGTCAATGGGCCCCATCTTCAACTTCAGGTCCGCAAGGATAGAAGAGATTAAAAATTCATTGATCCCGACCAGCACCACGATGATTGCAAGCAGATACCAGGCAAGCGTTGATACCCGCAACCGCCGCCAGAATCCGGCTATGATTACTGCAAGCACCAGGATGCACAGGTTGGCTGTATGAAATATCTCTCCAGCCAGATGACCTGCCGCTGCCCGGCTGGCGGACAGGGAAAACAGAACCGGGGCCACCAGAAAACCCGGAACCACGAGCAGACCAAGCACCAGAGCTATGGCCAGCCTGATCCCGCCAGCCCGCAAACAGGCAGGATCAAGCCAATTCATCAGATATACCGTATCTCCTGAACTTCATACTCACGATCCCCGACCGGCGCATGGACAACAATGGAATCTCCCTGCTCCCTGCCGATCATGGCGCGCGCAATCGGCGAGGTAATGGAAATCTTTCCCTGCTCAACATCCGCCTCATCGATGCCCACAATTTGATAACTGATCTCGGTCCCTTCTTCCAGATCAATGAGAGAAACGGTGGCTCCAAAAACAATCTTGTCCGACCGTATGGTTGCCGGATCAATAATGTGGGCCCGCGCCAGTTTATCTGCTACATGCTTGATACGCCCCTCAACAAAGGACTGTTCCTCCTTGGCGGCATGATATTCCGCATTTTCTGACAGATCGCCATGCGCCAGGGCCGTGGAAATGGCCTCAATAACCTGCGGACGTTTGACGCTCTTGAGGTATTTAAGCTCTTGGCGCAGGGCCTCAGCCCCCTGCAATGTCATCGGTACCTGTTCCATCATAAAACCCTCCCGGCATGGTATTCCTGAAGACTGTACACACTGGTGACATCCTCGGGACTCAAAATGGCCTCGACAGCAGCGAGCCCGCCTTTAATCGTTGTGAAATAGGGTGTTCCCTGATCAAGGGTTGCCTGTCGAATAGATTTGGAGTCATGGATGGCCTGCGCGCCTTCCGTCGTATTGATGACCAGACTCACTTCACCATTCAGTAGATGATCCACAATATGCGGCCGGACTCCGTCGATAACCTTCGCAACCCAGATGCTTTCGATCCCGGCCTTTTCGAGGACGGCATGGGTGCCGGTCGTAGCCATAATCTCGAAACCGGCGGAATTCAGCATACGAGCCAGACGAATCATGTCAGGCTTATCCTTATCGCGGACGGAAATGAAGACCCGGCCGGCGTGGGGCAGTCGCTGGCCAGCACCAAGTTGGGCCTTATGATAAGCGGCGGCAAAATTAGCGCCAATACCCATTACCTCTCCGGTAGATTTCATTTCCGGATTTAACAGAGGATCGACGCCTCTGAATTTTACAAAGGGAAACACGGCCTCCTTGACAGAGAAATAGCCTTTCGGTGGGAATTTCCCGGTAACGCCCTGTGCATGCAGGCTTTGTCCAACCATGATTCTGGCGGCAATTTTGGCCAACGGGGCGCCGGTAGCCTTGGAAACAAACGGCACCGTACGGCTGGCCCTCGGATTGACCTCCAGCACATACAGATCCAGGCCCTGCAGGGCAAACTGGATGTTGATCAACCCTCGAACTCCCAAGTTCATGGCCAGGATCCCGGTTTGCCGCGTCACTTCCATGACCTGACCGGGAGAGATCGAATGTGGCGGCAGACAACAGGCGGAATCCCCGCTATGAACGCCGGCTTCCTCGATATGTTCCATGATACCGCCAATCACGACGGATTCTCCATCACACAGGGCATCCACATCCAGTTCTATGGCATCATTCAGAAACCGATCAACCAGAATAGGGTGCCTCGGACTGACCTGCACGGCTTCATGCATGTAGTGTGACAGTTCCTTCTCATTATGGACAATCTGCATGGCTCGCCCACCAAGAACATATGAAGGACGAACCACGACCGGATATCCTATGCGTCTGGCCGCGGACAGGGCCTCCCCGCCGGATCGGGCCGTATCATTGTCCGGCTGTCTGAGTCCAAGCCTGCGCAAGAGATTCTGGAACCGTTCCCTGTCTTCGGCCAGGTCGATGGCATCCGGACTGGTACCGATGATCGGCACTCCGGCGGACTCAAGCTGTTTGGCCAGCTTTAGCGGAGTCTGACCGCCAAACTGGACGATGACGCCCGCCGGTTTCTCGACCTCGACAATGGCCATGACGTCTTCAAAGGTCAGGGGTTCAAAGTACAGGCGATCAGACGTATCATAATCCGTGGAGACAGTCTCCGGATTGCAATTGACCATGATGCTCTCGTAACCGTCTTCGGACAGGGCGAAGGCTGCATGGACGCAGCAGTAATCGAACTCAATCCCCTGTCCGATACGATTGGGGCCTCCGCCCAGGACCATGATTTTATTTCTATCCGATGGCCTGGCCTCGCACTCCTCTTCATAGGTGGAGTAGAGATAGGGCGTATGGGCCTCAAATTCTGCGGCACAGGTATCAACACGCTTAAACACGGGTCTGACGCCGCAGGCCTGCCTTGCCAACATGACTCCTTCCTCATCGCTGGCCAGTAGTTGCGCCAGCCGCCGATCGGATAACCCTTCACGCTTGGCCTCGGCCCAATCACTAGCCTGGAGCCCGTCCAGATTTTTTCCCCGAAGATACTCCTCCTGCTGAACGATGGCATGAATTTCCCGGACAAACCATGGATCAAAACGGGTTACCGAGGCAACTCGCTGTTCATTCCATCCTGACCGCAGGGCCTCCGCCGTCCACCAGATGCGATCCGCATTGGGAACGGCCAGTTTCTTCTGCAGGAACACATCGACATTCACATCCGGCCCAATCCGCCGTTCAAAACCGCAGGAGTCGATTTCAAGGCCTCGTATCGCCTTGCCAAGCGATTCGGTGAAGGTTCGGCCAATCGCCATCACTTCACCCACGGATTTCATCTGCGTTGTTAATCTGGGATCCGCCCCCGGGAACTTTTCAAAGGTAAATCTGGGGATTTTCGTTACGACATAATCTATGCTGGGCTCAAAGGCCGCAAAGGTTTCACCTGTAATATCATTGCGAATTTCATCCAGCGTATAACCAACGGCCAGCTTGGCGGCAATCTTGGCTATGGGAAATCCGGTTGCCTTCGACGCCAGGGCAGAGGATCTGGAAACCCTTGGATTCATCTCGATGATGGTAAAACGGCCTGTTTCCGGATGAACCGCAAACTGGACATTCGAACCGCCGGTCTCCACGCCGATCTTGCGAAGACAAGCGATAGAGGCATCCCGTAATCTCTGGTATTCCTTATCCGTCAGGGTCTGGGCAGGCGCAACCGTAATGGAATCGCCGGTATGAACTCCCATGGCATCCAGGTTTTCAATCGAGCAGACAATGACGCAGTTATCATTTCGATCGCGCATCACCTCCATCTCGTACTCTTTCCAGCCGATAATGGATTCTTCCACCAGGATTTCCGTGGTTGGAGAAGCAGCAAGTCCGTTTTCAGTAATAATCTCTAACTCTTCCGGATTATAGGCTATTCCCCCGCCGCTACCGCCGAGTGTAAATGATGGCCGGATAATCAGGGGAAAGCCGATTTCATTGGCGAGGCCGCGAGCCTCATTCATGTTATGGGCAAATCCGCCTTCCGGCATCTCCAGACCAATCTCATGCATGGCTTTTTTGAACAGATCACGGTCTTCAGCCCTGTCGATGGTATCGGGTTGGGCACCGATGAGGCGAACATGATACTCATCAAGAATACCGTGTTTGTTCAGTGACAGCGCCGTATTGAGCGCTGTTTGTC
>CAZQZF010000152.1:0-5257 GCA_964597745.1 uncultured Zetaproteobacteria bacterium | reverse complement strand
AGCTGGGTATTGCCCCAAGCGTGCTGCATTTCGCCTGGTTCTACCTGGCACCCTACCCCCTGATGACGCTCTTACCCAAGAGCGTGGCCTGGGCATTGATCGGCGGCGGCACCATCTTTGTCATGCTGTTACCGTGGCTCCCCCCCAAGCGGCGCAATCCGGCCGCCGAGGTGGATCTCGCATCCTGCAGCGGCTGTAATCTGTGCGTGGAAGATTGCCCATATGAAGCGATTCGTCTGGAACCCCGTACAGATGGCCATCCGCGTTTTCACTACGAGGCTCGGGTTGTTGAAAATAAATGCGTTAGCTGCGGTATCTGCACCGGTTCCTGCCCGTTTTCCTCACCCTTCCGCCATTCAAAGGAGTTGAAATCGGCAATTGAAATGCCGTATTCCGGTATGCAGCATTTGCGCGATGCTACTTCTGACGCACTACACAGGATTTCGGGAGAGCGGCGTATTATCATTTTTGGGTGTGACCACGGGACGGATATTACAGATCTGGAGTATGCGGATGTGGCTGGGGTCAGTCTGGAATGTATAGGTATGTTGCCGCCTTCTCTCATTGATTATGCTCTGCGGCAGGGCGCCGATGGGGTCTTTGTTACAGGGTGTCGTATGGGAGACTGTTTCCACCGCCTGGGCAATCAGTGGACGCGACAACGCCTGAATGATGAGAGAAAGCCGGAATTGCATCGCAAGGTGGCACGCGAGCGAATCCGGTTTTTTATGGCCGCGGAAGCAGATCGGTTAAGGCTTGTTCAGGAGATCGAGGCCTTTGGCCGTGACTTGCCGCAGGCGCCAGCCGGGGACCAAAACCCATGAAAAAGGCCGGGCGTTATCTTGGTCAGGGCCTTGGCTATCTCCTGTTCATCGCCTTTATCGGGTATTTCTCCTCCATGCCAACATATACCAACATGCCGGCGGATCAGGCATTGATCAAACTTACCTTCACGCATGCCGGCAAGCGTGTGAAGCCATTCAAGGATGCGCGCAGCAAACAGGATCTGGCTAAACTAGCGCCACAATTACGCTTTAAGAAGCACTCCCGTAAGCGTTTCCCATTGAGAATCAAATTCGAGATAGATGGCCGGATTATCTATCAAGCGGAAATATCGCCGCGAGGCCTGTCCCATGATCTGCCGTCACCGGTCTATCAGCGCTTTACCGTTCCTGCCGGAAAGCACCATTTTCGCGTGCGCATGGGGGACGACGGTCATCAGAAGGGGTTCAACTATGTGGGCGAGAAAACAGTAGAGCTCGCCCCTTTGCGCATCCTGATTATCGATTTTGATAATATCCGCAAACAATTTATTTTTGAGTAATCATGATAATGCCGGATGATTTCAGGTTTTATCCCAGTGATTTCCGTTGCCGTGAGCTGGCTGGAGGCTGGCTGAAGCTGGGCATTGCGACACTGCTCATGGCCGGTCTGTACGCTGCATTGCTGGTCGTAGCACGTACGCCCGTCATCAAGGATATCGTACCCAGCGCGGACTTTTTTTATGACTCCCTGGTTATCCATGTCATATTCTCAAACGTATTCTGGTTTCTGGCTATTGCCGGCGTATTGTGGACGATGAATACCACCAGCCGCTTCATTCCCATGGGCCGGGCGGCTCTGGTTATCGCCTCCGTAGGTGTGGGCATCATTGCGATCTCTCCCTTTACAGGGGCTGGTGATCCGGTCATGAGCAACTACATACCGTTCCTGAATGCCCCGGTGTTTTTTGCCGGTCTGGCTATTTCCGGTTCCGGTTTCGCGCTGCTTGTGCTCAGAGCGCTTATTTCGGTTCCCAGGCTCCATGTGAAGACGCAAGCGGGGAGCATGAGGTATGGCATTTATACGGCCACAAACGCCGCCACCATGGCCATTCTGGCTTTTTTCTGGGCATTTTTTACCATGCCACAGACTGATCCCTCTGGAGAGAGGTGGTATCAGGGCCTGTTCTGGCTTGGCGGTCATGTACTGCAATTTACCCATGCATTGCTCATGCTGGCTGCATGGATGTGGCTGGCGACTGCCAGTGGCGTCAAATTTAAGCTTTCACCGCGGGCGGTAACGCTACTCTTTACGCTGGCCCTGTTCGCCGTGGCCTTCACGCCCATCGCCTTTCTCTCCATGCACGTGACTTCCGTAAATTTCCAGAAATGGTTTACCACGCACATGCAAATCGGCGGCGCCGCCGCCACTCTACCTCTGGGTTTGGCCGTACTGTGGAGCCTGATTGGGGCGAACAGGGCGACGCCTGAAAAGCAGCCGCTGCGCATTGCCCTCTGGCTTTCGATCATGCTGTTTGCTCTGGGAGGCGTGCTGGGGTATTGGCTCGACGGCAGCAACACACTGGTCACGGCCCACTATCACAGCGTTACCGGCGCGGTCACACTGGCCTTTATGGCGCTTTCCTATGATATTCTTCCACACCTCGGATTCGGGCCCGTGCCGCCCCGTTTGGCAAGGATACAGGTGTATACATACGGGATTGGTCAGTTATTGCATGTTCTGGGTCTGGCCTGGGCCGGTGGTTACGGTATGGCGCGCAAGGTAGGTGGCAGCGCTGAAGTGCTGGACAACATCCAGCAAACCATGGGTATGGCTCTGATGGGTCTCGGAGGGCTGGTTGCCACCGTTGGCGGCCTCCTGTTTTTGGTGATTGTCATAGCTTCCATGAAGTCTACCAAAAGAGTGGCGGGAGATTGAATCCACGTTTTTTAATACTGGCAACCCTGGTTATGTGCATGGCGCTTATCCATGCCAGCGCCATCATGCATCTTTCAAATGCCGGCATGGGTAGCCCGGATTGGCCCGCCTCCTATGGTCTGATTGCCGAAGGCGGAGCGACAGCGGTAATGGACGCTGGCAAGGCTCACACGGCGGTTTCCGCCATGACCCCTTCAGCCACTGCCGACCGGATTCATCGCGCTGTCGCCAATATCCTGCAACTTCTCATCATCGCTGTTGTCTTTTCTGCTTTTCTGAAACGCAGGAACAGCACGCCTCGCCAATCGCTTCTTGTGCCAATGCTGGCCCTGATTCTCTCTCTGTTTCTGGCCTTTCTGGGCGCATGGTATGGTTCTCCCCTGCGTTATCCCTGGATCATGGTCATCAATCTGATCGGCGGAATCGTCCTGCTTGCCCTGTTCTGGTGGCTGACTCTGGATATCTATGCCAAGCCGGTCACGCCCCTGGATTCAGCACGTCGATTGAGGCCCTGGGCAGTAGTAGCCCTGATCATTGTCACGATCCAGATCACCATGGGCGCCTGGACGGACGCCTATTATGCGGCGCTTGCCTGTACCGGGCTTCCGGGTTGCCCTGGAGTGGACTGGTCGGGGGCGGATCTGTTACGTGGATTTGGGCTGCTTGGGCATCTGGATGTGGCTGCGTCGGGCAAGGTCATGACTGATCATGCCGTAGCCGCTGCTATCCACATGACGCATCGCATTATGGCATTGGTAACGGTTCTGTATCTAGGCTGGCTGGCTTGGCGGGCCATTATACTGAGTGGGAAACTACGACTCATGGGTATCGTGATGCTTGTTGTTCTGATAGCGCAATCAGGCTTGGGTCTGGCAATGATTCAATTCAGTATGCCCATGATCTTCGTGGTGGCGCATACAGTGGCTGCCGCCTTGCTGATTCTTAGCATCCTCAGTCTTGTTCATGCCGGGAAGCCGTTTGGAAGCGAGGAGTCCGTCAGACTTTTGAGAAAGTGTTAAACCTCGGAATTTAGCCTGCACTGTTCACAAATGCTGCCGCGCCCTTGGCTTGTTTCTTTGTCCGCAACGAATCCCTCGTCGGTCATCCGTATGCACTGCTACGCTCTCCTTCCTCGGAATCCGTTGCGAACAAAGGCCCTGCGCAATCATCACGGCGATTCATGAATAGTGCGGGCTTGCAAAAAGGCCCCAAGTTTTTTGTCTTCATTGGCAATGTGATTGATAAGCCACCCACTCAGAAAGTCGGTGATTTCGAGTCTTTCCATCCAGGATTGTTCGAAGTGAAGGGACCCCAGCATCTGTTGTGAATTCTGAATATCCTCGACCTGCTGGATAAGGAGGTCGTGCAACTGTTTCTGGTTCTTATAATCCGGATAGTGATGGCTTTGCATCATCTCTTCTTCCGTTCGGAAATGTACTTTGGTCTGCCGGACAAGATCAGAAAAAAGCTTGTCAATACGGTCAAGTTCCCCATGATTAAGAAGCAACTCATACAGTTTATTGGCTGTGTTAAACAGCGCCTTGTGCTGCACATCTATTTTATGGATGCCGGTCAGGTATTCATCGTGCCATGCGTAGTCGTCAACCGCCCGTGCATTCTCCATGATGGAGCTTCATAGCAGAAAATAGAGCATAACAAATTGATCCTCATCAATTTTGAAGGGTTTTAAAAATGACGAATTAGTTGTAGTTTTGCCGTGCATATAGCAAAGAATATTCCGCAGAGTCTGGCTTTATTATGGATGGAGGTGATTTGACAGCTATTGAGGCATATATGGTTCTGAGAAATGTTCCTTTGTTTGGTGAGATGGATGAGGAACGCCTGCGGTATATTTCCAGGCATGCACATTTTGTTACTCTGAAAAAAGACCAGTTTGTCTTTCACAAAGGGGACTCATGCAAGGGCCTTTATATTACGGTGCAAGGCAATATCAAGATTTGCTTTCTTTCCATGGAAGGAAAAGAACATGTAGCGCGCATAGTCGGGCCGGGTCAGAGCTTTGCCGAGGCCCTGGTATTTCTCAACAAGCCGAGCCCGGCGACGGTTCAGGCTATAACATCAGCCAAGGTTTTATTTCTTCCCAGTGAAGTTATATTTGAGTGTATTAAAGAGGATCCTTCCTGCGCCCGCGGCATGCTGGCAGGCCTAAGCCGGCGCTTGCATCTTCTAACAGCCGAGTTGGAGTCCGTGACCCTGAACTCAAGCCAGCAGCGAGTCATCGATTATCTATTGCAACTCCAGAATAATGCGCCACAGAAACGTAAAGGGGTTGACGTTATACTGCAGGCAAACAAGTCAATCATTGCTTCACATCTTAACTTAACGCCTGAAACCCTTTCACGAGTCTTGCACAGGCTTAGCAGGGAAGGGCTGATCGGTGTTGAAGGAAGAAAGATTTGCATCCAGGATGTAAAAAAATTACGCGCATTCGGGGGCGGCTAATCTTTTTGGAAAACTGAGCTACGCCGGTAGAAGAGAGGATAAACCTAGAAAAAGCAGTTGGCCGCACATCCATAGCGCAAGCTCTTGATTCGCT
>CAZQZF010000151.1:0-5259 GCA_964597745.1 uncultured Zetaproteobacteria bacterium | reverse complement strand
TCGCCAAGACGCCAAGGACGCCAAGAAAACCATTTTATTGTGCCTTGCTCTTCCTTTGCGTTCTTTGCGATCTCTGCGAGATCAATTCCTTTCAATCCTGCCTCTCGCCAAGACGCCAAGGACGCCAAGAAAAACCTTTTAATATTTTATCTTCCTCTGCGTTCTCTGCGGCTTTGCGAGAGGATGGGATAGGTCGTTTGGCGTATTTCCGCATCAAAATTATACCTCCTCAAGCAAAACAAAATATTCATCTCTTGTCATTCCAATGGTTCGCATATTATTCCTTATCACAAAAGCAGGCACTTCCTTGTATTTTGGAATTACTACCGGACGAATAACACCAGGGTAATGATAAATCATATGATCTCCTTTGGTGCGAGAATATATGCATCCATATTTTTCAAAAATCTTTATTTGAAGCTGATAATGAGTCGGTCTGACCTGCATTAAGCAGAAATCTCTATGGGCGTAAATCCAACCAACTCTTTATGAACGCTAAACACATCATCATCGATCAACTCTAAACTACTCTCTTCCATAAACTGCTCGAATGTTCCCATTCTTTGAGTTTCTTCGATGTTAATATGTATTGTTTCACATAAATTATTTTTTGCCTGTTGAACATCTTCGCCACACGACGAAATATCAAGCTCCGGGCAATATGACACATACATATCGCCTTCTTTCCAAATCTCTTCAGTTAAGCGAATTTTCATTTAACACCTCTTCCTCTGCGTTCTTTGCGTTCTCTGCGAGATTACTGCCTTTCAATCTTATCTCTCGCCAAGACGCCAAGGACGCCAAGAAAACCATTTTATTGTGCCTTGCTCTTCCTCTGCGTTCTTTGCGATCTCTGCGAGATCAATGCCTTTCAACCCTATCTCTCGCCAAGACGCCAAGAACGCCAAGAAAACTATTTTATTGTGTCTTGCTCTTTCTCTGCGTTCTCTGCGTTCTCTGCGTTCTCTGCGAGATCAATTCCTTTCAACCCGGCCTCTCGCCAAGACGCCAAGAAAACCATTTTATTGTGTCTTGTCTTCCTTTGCGTTCTCTGCGGCCCTGCGAGATCGCCGCCCTTCAACTTTTGACCTTATCACTTTTCCGGCTGCTCCACGTTTGATTCTTCATAGCTCGCATCGGATTCCCTTTGGGATTTTATTTGATACAAAGGCAAACACATTTTCCGCTGAATCCAATGCTTCTTCGGCATCCACTTTCGCATCATCCATAAAGCATTGTTCCCTGTTCCAGCACCTTGCTGGAAAGCGATGCCACCACTTTGGAACTACGGGCCACCTCATCATGAGTTTAAACGATGACATCTGCGGGAAAGGTGATTCCACGCAAGCATCTCCAGACTCATGCCACTCTTACACGATTGCCATGAATAATCTTAAAATATGGCACGGCCCTTACAAATTGCCCACCCCAATCACGAATATTTGCGTTTTTCTCCATCACCTCATCGGCAATATTCCATGGCAGAATCACAACAAAATCGGGCTGTTTCTCTGCAATAGCATCGGGTGTTAAAATCGGAATATGACTGCCCGGCATAAACTTACCCTGCTTGGCTGGAGCCGCATCACAGACAAACGCGAGCAAGTCTGGTTTTACACCGGCATAATTGAGCAGCGTATTTCCCTTGGCTGCCGCGCCATAGGCCGCGACTCGTTTACCCGACATCTTCTGCTCCAGTAAAAAAGCCAGCAGATCATTTTTCACCTTGTCGGCACAGTCCTGAAATGCCTGATAAACAGCCAGATCACGCAGGCCCGCTTCTTCTTCCGCCTCCAGCACACTCGTCACATTCGCACCAGGCAATCTTTTATCCTCAGCATGGCAGCCATAAATGCGCAAGCTGCCTCCGTGCGTGGGCAACTGCTCCACATCGTAAACGCTCAGCCCGGCATGTTCGAATATACATTGCACGGTATACAATGACAGATAGGAGTAGTGCTCATGATAAACTGTATCGAACTGATTCAAATGAATCAGATTCAGCAGATGAGGAAACTCCAGCGTGATCGTGCCATTTGGTTTGAGTGCAGCCGAAAGCCCGGCTGTGAAATCGTTAATGTCCGGTACATGGGCATAAACGTTGTTACCCAAAATTAGGTCGGCCTGTTTACCCTCAGCCCGTAACTGTTCCGCCAATGATTGACCAAAAAACTTGCGAAGTACCGGAATACCCTGCGCCTCGGCCGCTGCGGCAGTGCTGTCAGTCGGCTCGATACCGAGACAGGGAATGTTCGCAGCCACAAAATTACGCAGCAGATAACCATCGTTGGAGGCCACTTCAATCACAAAACTGTCTGCATCCAAAGACATGCGCCCTGCCATCATGGCGCAATAATCCTTCGCATGCTTCATCCAGCCGGATGAGGTGGATGAGAAATAGGCGTAATCCTTCGTGAACAACTCATCCGAGCGTGCATAATCTTCGGTCTGCACCAGCCAACAGCCGTCACAAACATACAACTTGAGTGGAAAATAGAGCTCCGGCGCATGTAAATCTTCTGCCTTCAAATAAGCATTGGATGGCGGCGCGAAACCCAAGTCCAAAAACTGGTGTTGCAACGGCTTATCGCAATGCCGACAATTCATAAGCTCACTCCGCAATAGTTTTGATCCATCAACATATGTCTCATATCTCGTTTAGACACATCCCCCACATCCAACGGCCAAGTAATCCCCAGCTTCGGATCATCAAAACGCACACCACCCTCAGATGTCGGCGCATAAGCTGCAGTATGTAGATAAAGCAATTCACTATCCGCCTCCAACACCTGAAATCCGTGCGCACAGCCCTCGGGAATGATCATCATCAAGTCATTCCCGGCCGACAATTCAACCGCATGCCAATTTAGGAAACTCGGTGAATCCTTTCGCAGGTCAACCGCCACATCCCACACACGCCCTTTCAGGCAGCGCACCATCTTCATCTCGGCATGCGGTGCATGCTGATAGTGCATGCCTCGAACCGCTCCGATTTGACTGGTTTGAGAATGATTGATCTGCACAATATGACGAGTCCCCAACACTGAAGCGAGCGCGTCCTCACAGAACAGCCTCGCAAATGCTCCGCGCTTGTCTGTGAGGCGGGATGTTTCAGCCACCATCACGCCATCAATAGATGTTGGAATCAGCTTCACGAAACCAACTGCGACTGATAAGCCATCAACTGCTGCATGGAACATGCAACCATGTCACCGTCGTTGCGATGGCAACGATACCAGTCAGCAATGCATGCTACTGTCTGCTCCAGATCCAGCACTGGCTGCCAGTCCAATCTATCTCTAGCTTTACTACAGTTCAGCTTGAGAAGATTCGTTTCATGCAATTGTCCACAATCGGCTTCAATGCGCCAATCTGCGTCACCCCAAGCCGTGGCAAATCGCTCGACAATCCATCCAACATCACGCGCATCCTTATCCTCAGGCCCAAAATTCCAAGCTTGGGAATATAACTCAGCAGTTTCATTCATATGCTCCAACAGCAATAAATAACCATGCAAAGCTTCGAACACATGCTGCCATGGGCGCACGGCTGCCGGATTGCGAATCGTAACTATCTCACCCGCTCCAAATGCCCGCACCATATCGGGAATCAATCGATCCTCAGACCAATCACCTCCACCAATCACATTACCGGCTCGGGCAGTCGCAATCGCCACACTCTTTCCACCCTCAAAGAAACTTTGCCTGTAGGCGGAAACAACCAGTTCCACACAGCCCTTACTGTTCGAATAAGGGTCAAAGCCGCCCATCGGCTCATCCTCTCGGTATCCGATCTCCCGCTCCTGATTCTCGTAACACTTATCGCTGGTAATCACCAGCACACTCTTCACTGAATTACATTGGCGTACCGCCTCCAGCAGATGTACCGTACCCATCACATTCGTTTCATAGGTTTCAACAGGATGATGATAGGAGTAACGCACCAGCGCCTGCGCTGCCATGTGTATCACCACCTCCGGCTGTGACTCAAGCATTGCGTGGCACAGTTCACCTTGATCACGGACATCCCCGACCACGGATATCATCCCTTCGCCAACGTGGGCCACGTCAAACATACTGGGAATCGTTGAGGGTTTCAGAGCAAAACCGGTGACCTCCGCCCCCAGCGATTTCAGCCACAAACAGAGCCAGCTGCCCTTGAAACCACTGTGTCCGGTGACAAACACCCTTCTACCATTCCAAAAAGATGGATGCATTACCACACCTTCCAAGGTGCATTGCCATTTCCCCATAATTCTTCCAAATATTTATTGTCCCTCAATGTATCCATGGGCTGCCAGAACCCATGATGTTTATAGGCCGACAGTTCGCCGGCATGAGCCAGCGCTTGTAACGGTTCCCTTTCCCATGTGGATTCGTCGCCTTCAATATAGCTCATCACTTCCGGTGACAGTACGAAATACCCGCCATTCACCCAAGTGCCGTCGCCCTGAGGTTTCTCTTCAAAGTGGCATACTTTGTTTCCTCTCATATCCAGTGCTCCGAAACGCCCGGCAGGCTGCACCGCAGTAATCGTAGCCAACGTGTTTTGGGATCTATGAAGTTTAACTAACTCGGTGACATTTACATCGGACACACCATCACCATAAGTAAAACAGAAATCCTCATTATCGAGATAAGGTGCGATTCTCTTGAGCCTCCCACCGGTCTGCGTGAACTCACCCGTATCAATAAGCGTCACCGTCCACGGTTCGGATGCATTTTGATGCACTTTCATAGAATTATCCCGCATATCAAAAGTCACATCAGATGTGTGCAGATAATAATTGGCAAAATATTCCTTGATCAAGTACCCCTTATAACCAAGGCAAATAATAAAGTCGGTGACACCATGGGCGCAGTAAATTTTCATGATATGCCACAGAATCGGTTTGCCGCCAATCTCCACCATCGGTTTGGGCTTCAGGTGAGTTTCTTCGCTGATCCGGGTGCCTAGTCCACCGGCAAGAATAACTGCTTTCACCACCGCCCCCTATAATACGTGAAACAAATATTTTTCATACGTTTTGACGCCCTTTACGCGCAGCACCTGCGTGCATTGAAGCTGAGAGGTTACAGCGCCAGCAGTATTGATGTCTATGCCCGAGCGGTGCGGTGCGTCGGCTGACTGACTATTTCGATTGCGTTCCCGATCAACTCAGCGTCGAACTGGCCTCTTAAAGGTCGGGGTTGCTTGCGCCCGTGTGGAGCTATAGTCAAATCTGGTGTATGGCCTCATGATCAGGCGGCGATCCTTGCA
>CAZQZF010000150.1:0-5359 GCA_964597745.1 uncultured Zetaproteobacteria bacterium | reverse complement strand
CATCTGTGTATTCAGACGACTTCAGAACAAGTTAAAGCGAAAAGGACGCACTGATGGCCCTGATGATTGGCATAGTCGGCCTGCCAAACGTTGGAAAATCCACCCTCTTCAATGCCCTTTCCAGCGGCAAGGCCGAAGCGGAAAATTATCCCTTCTGCACTATCGACCCGAATGTGGGCGTTGTACAGGTTCCGGATCCCCGCCTGAGTCGGCTTTGTGAAATCGTGCATCCCGGAGAGGTAAAACCGGCAACGGTGGAATTTGTGGATATTGCAGGTCTGGTAGCAGGGGCTTCGAGGGGTGAGGGTCTGGGGAATAAATTTCTTGCCAATATCCGCGAATGCGCCGCCATTGCCCATGTTGTGCGATGTTTTGAAGATGAGAACGTCGTTCACATTGCTGGAAAAGTCAATCCGGTCTCCGATATCGAGGTGGTTGACACCGAACTGATGCTCAAGGATATGGAAACCATGCAGAGAATCATTGAGCGGGAGGCCAGGCAGTGCAAGACCGGAAACAGGGATGCGCTGGCCCGTAAGGCGTACTTTGAAACAACCCTTAAGGGCCTGGAAGATGGCATACCCGTTCGGCGTCAGGGTCTGAACCCTGAATGCCTTGCCAATCTCAGGGAATGCTGCCTGCTTACCGCAAAACCTGTTCTCTATCTGGCCAACGTGGATGAGGGCGACCTACCGGACGGCAACGCATACGTTGATCAAGTGAAAGCTCACGCAACCGCGGAAGGGGCGAAACTGGCCATGATTTCAGCCCAGATTGAATCGGAACTCATCGAAATGGATGAAGAGTCCCGCACTGAATTTCTGGCTGACCTTGGTCTGCATGAACCAGGCCTGAACACTGTAATCCGTGAGTCCTACGCCCTGCTTGATCTGATCACCTTTTTTACCGCCGGACCGAAAGAGGCCAAGGCATGGACTATCAAAAAGGGAACAAAAGCCCCTGTTGCCGCGGGCACAATCCATACCGATTTTGAAAAGGGGTTTATTCGGGCTGAGACTATATCCTATGAAGATTTCATTCGCTTCAATGGCGAAACCGGCGCCAGGGAAGCAGGGAAAACACGACTGGAGGGAAAGGATTACATCGTTGAGGATGGCGATGTGATGCATTTCCGGTTTAATGTATGATGGAATTACGCATTGGCCGCCACGCCGTCCAGACCATGCTCCACCATGCCCTGGCATCCCAACCCTCTGAATGTTGTGGCATTCTGGGCGGAAAAGGCCAATGCATTGAACTGGCTGAGCCGGTGGCCAACGAGAGTATGCCGCCGATGCAGGATTCCCACCCCGGTATTGAATCTATTCCCCGCATCGTGGAAATCTGGATGACACTTGGCTTTGAGTGGCGTGGGATATATTTTTCCTGCTCCACGTCCCACAAGGAGCATGAAATGGTGCGCCCGATATCAGGTATACTTAAGCCGTTCCTTCAGCTGATTGATGACTGCCCCTTCAAACCTGAACACCTGATCGAGGTCGCTCTGATCCTGGATATCAAAGGAAGGCTTGAGACGCACGCCTTCCAGCACGCTAAAGGCGGATTGACGGAAGTTCCCCTAGTCATGCAGGAGGAGTTGATACAGCAAAATAATGGGCCGGATTTGTGATTCGGACGGGTTAAAGTTAGATTGCATCCATGCGCGTTTGTATCATTGGACTCAATCATCGCACAGCCCCGGTAGAATTACGTGAACGCGCCGCCATCGATGGACGCGAAGTCGGGGCAGTTCTCAATACCATCATCAGCCATCACGCCGTTCGGGAAGCGGTCCTTCTTTCTACCTGCAACCGGGTTGAATTTACACTCGTTACGCATGATCCCGATGCCTCGATCGCCCTGATTCATGAATGGTTTGCGGAAAAAACCGGAATGCCCCTTGAAACCATCCTCCCCAATCTGTACTCCCACACCACGGAAGACGCGATCCGGCATCTGTTCTCGGTCGCTGCCGGCCTCGATTCCCTGATCCTGGGCGAACCCCAGATACTGGGACAGGTGAAGTCGGCCTATGAGCTGGCCCTGGAGGCGGAAACAGCCGGCCATATTTTGCACCGCCTCTATCAAGCCACCTTTTCCGCCGCCAAAAGGGTTCGGACCGATACCGACATCGGACGGCAGGCGATCAACGTCTCCGCCTGTGCGGTTGAACTCGCCAAGCGCATTTTTGGGGAACTGAATGGTAAAACCGTCATGTTGATCGGAGCCGGTGAAATGGCCGAACTGGCCGCCCGTCATTTTCGCTCGAATGGGATCCGTGATGTGCTGGTTGCCAATCGATCCCTGGATCGAGCCACAAAGCTTGCGCAGCAATTTGACGGTCACGCCCTGACCCTGGAGCAACTCGATCTCTATCTGGATGCGGCGGATATTATCCTTTCCAGCACCGGCGCCAGCACGCATGTCCTGTTGCCCGATCCCGTCGCCGCGGCCATGATCAAGCGTTCCGGCCGGCCCATATTTATGGTGGACATTGCAGTCCCCCGGGATATTGATCCTCGCATCGGTGAATTTGAAGGCGTCTATCTGTATGATATTGATGATCTGCAACAGGTTGTAGACGTCAATCTCGATAGCAGAAAAAAGGAGGCCGAACTTGGCCGGCAATTGCTGGAACAGGATGCATTTCAGTTTCTAAACTGGCTGAAAGCCCTCGAAACAGTGCCGTTAATCCGTAGCATTCAGGAACGCACTGAAACCATGCGGCGTGAAGAGCTTGGCAAGGCATGGCGTTACCTCAAGGGACTGGATGATGAACAGATGGCAGCAGTGGATCGTTTTTCCAGGGCGCTAATGAAGCGTTTCACTCATCCCGCCCTGAAGACATTAAAGGTTTTGCCCGATGATATGGAGGGTGATCTTTTGATGGGGGCAACGCGTTATCTGTTTGATTTGAAATCGAAACCCACGCAACGAATGCAGGAGACCGATGAAAACACAACTGGATAAGATTCTGAACCGGCATCAGGAACTGACCCAGATACTCGCAAACCCTGAAATTACATCGGACCCGAAACAATACATGACTCTGAACAGGGAATACGCGGAGATTTGCCCGGTCGCTGCCGCTATTGAAGATCTGAAAACAATTCAAGGCCAGCTTCAGGACAATCGAACCCTGCTGGAAGATGTTGATTGCGAACCTGAACTTAAGGAGATGGCTGAAGCAGAACTCCCGAACCTGATCAAATCAGAAAAGACCCTCGAGCAGAAACTCCGCCTGATGCTCCTGCCCAAGGATCCGAATGATGAGCGCAATGTCATTCTGGAGGTCCGGGCCGGGACGGGAGGGGAAGAAGCGGCGCTGTTCACAGCCGACCTGTTCCGGATGTACAGCCGATATGCCGAATACAAGGGATACAGAGTCGAGGTCCTTTCCAGCAATCGGACGGGTATCCATGGATATAAGGAAATCATTGCGCAAATCACGGGTCAGGGGGCGTTTTCGAGCTACAAATTCGAATCCGGCGTGCATCGGGTACAGCGCGTGCCCGCAACTGAAACACAGGGCCGCATTCATACCTCCGCCTGCACCGTTGCGGTGCTGCCGGAAGCGGATGAAGTCGATATCCATATCAACCCTGAAGAGCTGAGAATCGATGTGTTCCGGGCCTCCGGGCCCGGAGGCCAGAGCGTCAATACCACAGACTCGGCCGTGCGCATTACCCACCTGCCTTCCGGGCTGGTTGTTTCATGCCAGGATGAAAAGAGCCAACACAAAAACAAAGCAAAGGCCATGAAGGTTCTTCAGGCCCGGCTCTTTGATGCGGCGCAACAGGAAGCGCATGAGCAGCGGGCTGAACTCAGACGGGGCATGGTTGGCAGCGGCGATCGTTCGGAACGGATTCGAACCTATAATTTTCCGCAGGGCAGGATCACCGATCACCGCATCAATCTTAGCCTTTACAAGCTGGAAGAAATCATGTCCGGCAACCTGGATGAACTCATCGAGGCACTTCAGAGTCATCATCAGGCGGAACTGCTGGCATCCGAACTTTGAACCTAGAAGAACCGTTTCAGCCATTGCCATCCGCCTTCAGCTAACAGAAAAGTTTGTCCTTATAGTTAAGCTCGCGCACTATTCACGGTTATGCGCGTATTACTGGTTGAGGATGATCCAAGGCAAGCGGCTTTTGTAATCCAGGGTCTCAAACAAGAGGGCATGAGCGTGGACCACGCGAAAGATGGCGATGAAGGACTGGCCTTTTCCATGGCTGCGCCCTATGACGCGTTCATCATCGATCTGATGCTTCCAAAGAAAGATGGTCTTTCGTTGATTCACGATATCCGCGCCAAGGGCATCACGGCTCCGATATTGATTCTGAGCGCGCGCATTTCGGTTGATGATCGCGTCAAAGGCCTGCAAACGGGCGGTGATGATTATCTGGTCAAGCCGTTCGCCTTTTCAGAGTTGCTGGCTCGGTTGCAGGCGTTGCATCGCAGGGCAACAGGGCTGACCGAACCTGACCAGCTTAGCGTGGCAGATTTGCGCTTTGATCTTGTGCGCCGAAAAGTATTTCGTGGAACAACGAGGCTCGACTTGCAACCCAAGGAAATGGCCTTGCTTGAATATCTAATGAGAAACACCGGGCGTGTTGTCTCGAAAACCATGATCATCGAGCACGTATGGGACTTCAACTTCGATCCCCAAACCAATGTGGTGGAAGCCCGGATTTCGCGCCTTCGCGACAAGGTGGATAAACCTTTTGAAAATGCGTTGATTCATACAGTACGTGGCATTGGCTATGTCCTGGATACCCACTCCTGAATGTTCAAAACCCTTCGCTTCAGGCTAACGCTATGGCATGCAATGATCTTTGGCGGCATGGCCCTGATTATATTCGGGCTTGCATACTTCACATTATCCAGACAATTGTTGGCATCCATTACCGAAAATTTGCAAGACACGGCGCATGAATTTTCGAACTTGTATCAGACAAGCAGCATCAAGGCTCTTCAGACCGAAATCAACCGGGAAGCTCTGGCTGCCGGAGATAACAGGTTTGCCGCCCGCTATATCAATAACAAAGGTAAGATACTTATCAAACACATCCCAAAAACATGGAGCCTTCCATTACCTGAACCGAATATGAACATGTTGAATGCGCAATGGTTTGAAGTTGCTGTCAACCCACAGGGTGAATTGGCCAAGCTTATAGCCATACCCACAAAGGATCATGGCTGGATACAGGTTGGGTTGTCCTTGCATGAACAAGAGTCGCAACTAAAACAAGTAAGGCGGAGATTTCGCTGGACATCCGTCTATAATACACATCTGCAAGCCCACGAGACTCCTGAGCAGATCAAAGGCCGTCGTCTGATTGAAAGAAAAAGACAA
>CAZQZF010000149.1:0-5385 GCA_964597745.1 uncultured Zetaproteobacteria bacterium | reverse complement strand
GCCCTTCAAATCAATATCTTACACCCTGCACGCACTCCCAACTGAGGATTCTAGGTTTAATGGCAATTGTATACGGCTCATGTGAAACCAGAGCAACTATTCGTTTTGTTTGATTTTTGCCGCCTGTCGAGCCTTCCGTTTGGCTTCCTTGGCACTCATGCGCGCCCGATCGTATTTATTCGATTCCATGGCCCTGGCTGCATCCCGCATCGCGGCCTCGGCACTTTTCAGAATTTTCGAGGATTCGCCCCTGTCCGGCAATTCGCGTGCAGCCGCAATGGCGGCTCTCGCCTCTGCCATCTCTTGTACCGGCGGCTTTTTTGCGCAACCGGAAGCAAGTAGAATAAACAGAATGGCAATCAGAAGTTTCATTGCGAACCCCACCTCGTCATAAATACAGCATCGGTTCTGAATGATCAATTGTCAACTTTCCGGTTTGATTCGCCGGATCCTGAGACCCAGTTCGCGTAACTGGCCCGCGCTTACCCCGGAGGGAATTTCGCTCATCAGGTCAGCCGCCTTCTGTGTCTTGGGGAAGGCAATGACATCACGGATCGAATCAGCACCGGTCATCAGCGCCAGGATACGATCCAGACCAAAGGCCAGTCCGCCGTGCGGCGGGGCGCCATATTTCAGGGCCGTCAGCAGAAACCCGAATTTGGCTTCCGCGTCCTCTTTAGAAATGCCAAGGGCGCGAAAGACCCTCGCCTGGACATCAGTCTGATGGATACGTATGGACCCACCGCCAATCTCGGTGCCATTCCAGACGAGGTCATAGGCCAGCGATCGTGCCCGCAGGGGATCCTGTTCAAGCAAATCCATGTCCTCCTCGGCCGGCGCCGTAAAGGGATGATGCAGGGCATCCAGATGACCCTCTTCTTCATTCCAGCCAAACATGGGAAAATCAACAACCCATACCAGGCTGTTTTCATCGCTGTTTATGAGACCAAGGTCATGGCCCAGACGCAGGCGCAGGTGCCCCAGAGAATCATTGACCACCTTGCTATCTCCGGCGCCAAAGAAAAGCAGGTCGCCGCTGGTGGCGTCGCAGGCATTCAGTATATCAGCAAGAGATTCCGGTGGAAGGAACTTTACAATGGGTGATTGCAGACCATGAGGAATATCCGCGGCGTCATTGACCTTGATCCAGGCCAGACCCCTGGCGCCATAAATAGCCACGAGTTCCGTATATTCATCAATCTGTTTACGTGTCAGCCGGGCGCCGCCGGGCACGCGTAAAACCTTGACCAGGCCTCCCTGATCAGCCGGTCCGCGGAACACCTTGAATTCCACATTCTTCATCAATCCGGTAATATCCACATGTTCAAGTGCAAACCGCATATCCGGACGATCCAGACCGAATCGGCGAATGGTCTCCGAGTAGGTAATTTGAGGAAACGGCATGGGAAGCTCAAGCCCCAGGCCACCCTTGAACATGGCGGCAACCAGGCCTTCCGCAGAGGCCATCACTTCCTCGGCGCTGACAAAAGACATCTCAAGGTCGACCTGGGTAAACTCCGGCTGCCTGTCCGCGCGCAGATCCTCATCACGAAAACAGCGGGCAATCTGGTAATAACGGTCCATTCCCGCCACCATCAACAACTGTTTAAAAATTTGAGGGCTCTGGGGGAGAGCGTAAAACATCCCGGGATGGGTACGTGACGGCACCAGATAATCTCGCGCCCCTTCCGGAGTGGATTTGTTCAGAATGGGGGTCTCGATCTCCAGAAAGCCCTGTTCATCCAGAAAGTTTCTTGCCGCATGCGTTACCCTGTGCCGCAAAACCATATTGGCCTGCATCCGTGGACGGCGAAGGTCGAGATAGCGATATTCGAGTCTGTGTTGTTCGCCGGCATCACAATCATCCTCGACAGGGAACGGGGGTGTTTCAGATTTTCCCAGACATTGAATCCGGCTTATCCTGATTTCCACCGCACCGGTCGCCAGTTTCGGATTAACGGTCTCGGTGGAACGCGGGATCACTTCCCCGTGCGCCTCAATGACATCCTGCGGCCGCAGACAATGAGTACGGGCATGTACATCAGCCATCTCCGGGTTGGCGACCACCTGGACCAGCCCTGACCGATCACGCACATCGAGAAAAATGACGCCGCCATGATCACGTTTGGTCTGTACCCAGCCATTCACACGGACGGATTCACCAATCTGGCTGGCTGTAACGGTTCCACAATATGTGCGTTGCATGAATGCTAAACCTCCGGGCTCCTAGCCTGCACTATTCATAAAGACTGTCACGCCCTTGCTTGTTCGGTTTGTTCGCATCGAATCCCTCATCGGTCGTCTACAGGCACGGCTGTGCACTCCTTCCCCGGAATCCGTTGCTAACAAAGTCCTGCGTAATCATCACGGCGATTCATGAACAGTGCAGGCGAGAAAAGGCGGCGCAGCATAGCCCGGATTTTTCATGAAGACCATGCAATTTCCTTCGAAAAGGGCTGGCGGTCATGTAAATACCAGGCAAAGAACTTTACCGGGGCAAAATGTCAGGCGCCAGTGATGTAACCTTGCAACTGTGCGATCAGGCTCTCTTTTTCTTCGATCATCAGGGCCACCATGTCTCTCAATGAAACAATTCCGACAAATTCATCGCCGTCAAAAACCAGCAGATGGCGGCAGCGGTGCTCTTTCATCAGATCAAGGCAACGGCTCGATGTCTCGTTGGGGGAAACTCTGACGCTATCGATTGAAATCACATCTTTCAGTTTAACCTTGGCGGGATCGCGCTTTTCCCCGACAACCTTCATCATCAGGTCACGCTCGGTAAACAAACCTTTAATTCCTGACGGGCTCGTTATCACCGCGGAACCGACGTATTGCTTCGCCATCAGGATTGCTGCTTCCAGCGCAGTCCGGTTTTCATCAATGGTCAGCACGGTACGCTCAATATTTGATGTGATTTTCATTCAAAGTTCCTCCTGCCCTGGATTATTCATAAATGCTGCCACGCCCTCACTTGTTCCTCTGCCCACAACGAATCTTTGCTCAGGCATCCGTAAGCACAGCTACGCCCTTCCTCGCAAAAATCCGTTGCGAACAAAGGCCCAGCGTGATCATCATGGCAATTCATGAATAATCCAAACTAAAAGCCCCTTGCACTTTCGGGTGGATGAGAGTCAATCTACTCAAATGCATAACCCCTGACCAGCATTACAGACTGTTCCAGTTGCTCCGGCCGGTTATAGAAGTGCGGGGAAAAACGGATGCCTCCCCCGCGGGCGGCGCAGATCACACCATGACCCATCAGAAAGCGATACAGCGCTTGTTGATCAGCGGTGCGATGACGAAATGTAACAATCCCGGCAAATCGGCCTTTTGCTTCGGGCGTGATTAGTTCGAGCCTGGCCTCCTGATTAATCAGGCTCATCAATATCGAGGTATTTTTCAAGACAGACGATTCAATTGATTCCATACCGATATCTTCCAGCAGGGAAAGGCTGGCGTTCAAGGCATGAATCCCGAGCATATTAGGGCTTCCCGGCTCAAAACGGCGTCCGCTTTTTGCGGACTGCCAGTCCGACCGATCGTAATCTCCGGCATGCTGCACCATGTGCCAGCCATACTGATGTAGTTTCAGCTTTTCACGGGCATCTGAACGAGTGTAAAACAAGGCCAGACCCTCCGGGCCAAGCATCCATTTATGGCCATCGGCTACGATAAAATCCGCATATGCAGCCTGTGCATCCAGCCTCAGAGCGCCAAGGCTTTGAATGGCATCAATGCAGAACAGAATGTCACTCTTGCGGCAAAACTTTCCCAGCCTGGACAGATCAAGCCTTAGACCGGTGCCAAACTGAACCGAACTGATCGAAACAAGCCGGGTTCGCTCGTCACATAGATTCATGATGGCAGTTTCCGGTGATTCAGATTCACTGAGTCTGGCGCGTCGCGATTCAACGCCGAGGGGTTTCAGAGATTCCCAGACGATACGATTGGAAGGAAACTCCTGATCAGTCAGGACAATGTTGTCTCCCGGCCTCCAGTCGAGGCCATAGGCCACGAGAGACAGCCCCTCGGAGGTATTCTTGACGAGCGCAATGTCATCCACCGTCTCGGCATTCAGCATACGCTGGAGCCTCTGCTTCAGCTCACACTCCACACGCATCCAGGCAGGATAATCCGCCGCCCCCTGCCAAAGGTTTTCTTCGGCAAACGCCTTGACCGCTTCTGCTGTCCGTCGTGGCCAAACACCCACGGCCGCATGATTGAGGTAATTCAATCCGCCGCGCATTGGAAATTCATTGCGCATGTTTATGTCTGAACCGGTCGTTTTACTCGTTTATCAAGTGGTTTGCCGCAGTGCGGGCAATAGTTTGTCGTGAGCTCCACCCTGTTCTCCGCCACTTCTTCATGCAAAAGCAGGCTGGCCTCATCCCGATCGATGCCGAGATCAACCCGGGTTCCCTCCAGTAAATGTCGCTCATCTGCGTCAATTAAGCCTTTTTCAAGCACCTTACGTATCACCAGCCTGTAGGCCTCACGCCGTTTTTGAAGTTCCTGGGTAAAACCCGCCGCGACAATACCTGCCGGCAGGGCCGCAATGCCAATGCCCAGAATTACGATAATACCGCTGAAAAAACGCCCCGCGTCCGTAACTGGAACGACATCGCCATAACCCACCGTCGTCAACGTCACCGTCGCCCACCACATTGCTTTCGGAATATTGCCGAAAAATTCCGGCTGAACATTGCGTTCCGCCACGTACATACCGGCCGATGCCAGAACCATCAAAACCAGAAGAACGAACAGGGCGGCGCCGAGCGAACGAGATTCCAACCGGATGACCTTGAAGAGAATCTCCAGCGCGGCAGAGTGACGAGTCAGTTTGAACACCCGTAGCAGCCGCAATACGCGCAGGATGCGGGTGTCCACATTAAAAAACGCACCAAGAAAGAAGGGCAGGACGGCGATCAGATCCACGATTGCCATGGGTGTGGCCATATACCTCAACCTTCCAGCAAGAGGCCGTCTGTAGCGCCCGTCTTCAACGCTTGCCCAGACCCGGAACAGATATTCAACAGCAAAGGCCATAACGGAAAAAAGCTCAAAGGCATTAAAGAAACGCTGATGGGCCGCGCCGATATCGCGCACGCTTTCGAGCATAACCGCTATCACATTGAAGACAATCAGCATCATGATGGTGCCATGGAGGAGTCTTCCGGCACGATGCTCACCGGGTTGTTCCAGAATATGATAGACACGCCGCCTAAACGTCGGTCGCGGATTCAGCCGCTTCATTTCCTGCCGATCCTGGTCAGAAGAAATGGCAGCCATCGCCTATGGATCAGCCCGGTATGGGTGCAATGACCAGGCTAGCTTGGTCTATTCATCAATGCTGCCGCGCCCTCGCTGGTTCCTTTGCCCGCA
>CAZQZF010000148.1:0-5419 GCA_964597745.1 uncultured Zetaproteobacteria bacterium | reverse complement strand
TCTCGGGCCGACCTTCAAAACACGAAGAATGCACTCTTCGTCCTGCCGGTCAAAATGACTCTATACCCGCCAACGCGCAAGCGCCAATAGGGGGATTGTTTGAGTTTCTTGATGTGCAAGGAGGTAATGTCAGGATTTTCTGACAGATGAGCCACAGCTGTAACCAGTCGCCTGCGTTCCATCGCAGGCAGCTTTCGCAAATATTTATCCGCAGTTTTTTCGATCAGCAACCGATACTTCATACGCCCGACTTCAGGGGCTCCGCTGAATCGGGCAAGTCTAACCTGCACTATTCATAAATACAGCCGCGCCCTCGCTTGTTCCTTTGCCCGCAACGAATCCCTCGTCGGTCGTCCGTATGCACGGCTACGCACTCCTTCCTCGGAATCCGTTGCGAACAAAGGTCCGGCGCGATCATCACGACGATTCATGAATAGTGCAGGCTAATATCATAAGAAATCGAGGGACAGGTTTTTACAATTTAACATTTCCAGAGCATTCGGGGGACATCACTTGTTTCCCGGCCTCATTGACTCACCTCCACCAACAGTGCCTTTCTACGCCCACGGATTGATGACCTCAAGCTCCGGAAAGGATGAAATCCTGCGCATTGCGCGGATACTTGTATCAGAACAAGGCTTCTACACACAGACGGACCCGCAGTATGTCCAGCGCCGCTTCCGGTTTGCCGATATGTAAGCGATGGTCAGGGTCCATCAGGAGGCCAGCGGTCTGATGTCCTGTTCAATCTCTGATGCCCTGTCTGCCTTGGCGACTTTCAGATCGTAAGCAATCTGAAGATTGAGCCAGAATTCAGGTGTGGTATTGAAAAATCGCGCCAGACGAAGCGCTGTGTCAACACTCACGCCACGTTTTTCCCGTACCAGATCATTCACCCGTGGCGCAGGAACGCGCAAGCGGATCGCCAAAGCATTGGCGGACATCGCAAGTGGCGCCAGAAACTCTTCACGCAAAACTTCACCCGGGTGAATGGGCCGCATCGCGTTAGTGATCATTTCGGCAGACATTTCAATACCTCCTTAGTGGTAGTTCACAATTTCAACATGCGTCGCATGTCCGGCTTCAAAACAGAAGCAGACTCGCCATTGCTGGTTGATGCGAATACTCCATTGACTGTTTCGATCGCCGGATAATTTTCCCAGACGGTTGCCTGGCGGTGATCGCAAATCAAGGATGTCAGTGGCCGAATCAAGCATTTGAAGCTTTCGTTCAGCCTGCACCTGAATCGTCCGGAACCTGCGAGGGCAGCCGCCTTCAAAGAGCTTCCGCGTATCCTTGCATGAAAACGAACGAATCATAAAGGAAAATTAGAATGTAACGAGTTTAATGTCAAACGTTAAACGCAAGACGGCGTTTACATTGTGTCAATACGTAACGAGATCTACCGTCGGATTTTGCAATTTGACATTTCCAGAGAATTCGGGGGACATCGCTTGTTTCTCAGCCCCAATGGCTCACCTCCGCCAACAGCGTCTTTCTACGCCCTTGGTCTGATGAGCTCAAGCTCCGGAAAAAAAAGGGGGATCTTTTCTGAACACACCCTGCGGCTAAAATCATCCATATCAATCAGGTGTTATCGATCGGATTTTTGGAGGGTTTGCACTTCTTAAAGTTGACCCTGGCATCTGAGGTCGGATCAAAACGGAATACTGCTTCATCAACAAATCTGTGAAGCGTTATATTCACATAGGTGGCCTGATTGGCTTTGAGTATGCTGGAAAGCGAAATCCCGTCCGAATGGAACTCGGCGACACAGTAATATGAAAAACCGGCGGATGGCCGGGCCACGATCCGAATACCAAATTTCCCATCCTTGATCCCGGCCATTTTGTTGGCGTCCAGATAATAAACCAGACGGCTGCTCTTATCGTTCATTTGCCGGTCTTTGAAAAAACCTTTTGGTAGCTTATGGGGCTGGTATCTGCTCCCTGCCAGCAGGAAAAGATCGTAGTCATTTTCCCCGATCCGCTCGCCCTGATCGTCACGGATATTAAATATAAGCATGCAGAAGCGATCACCATTTGTCTGTTGTTGCCTGGTCCACTGCTCGAATTCGTCCGCCCTTGCCTGAAAATCGTCCGCGCTATCCACTTCGAAGCATTTCAGGATATCCCGGACGACCGGTGCGGTGGTATGATCAGCTTCGATACTGCCCATGATCCCCATCTTCTTGCCGGAGTGGCTGTACTCATTATACACGCCAAGCGGCACTGGTTTGGAGGTCCGCACATTCCCATCCGGCGCCAGCACAAAAATCGGTGGTCTTTTCGATATCAATTCATCCCGGCTCTGGGCAAGCGAGAGATAGCAGTAGTTCATATTTGCTCCGGCCACGCGCACCACGCCATCGGACCCCGGCTCAACCAGATAACTGTTCAGGAAATCGTAAAACTTGTGATCGACGCCCTGCCCGGTTAGCACGAAAGGATAAAACCCGTGCGCAGCATAATCATATTCCAGCCAGCTTTCGTTTAACTGCCACTGACCGTCACTGCCAAGGCAGAGCCAGTCGAGCACGCGTTGCCCCGGTTCCACCCCGTCAAACCATGCCTGGATACGACCGACACGCTCTTTCCCGAGCCTGGCGAGCGAGGAACCGTGATTGGCAGGAGCCAGCATGACCAGATGCTTTAACGGCAGGTCGCCGAGATTATTGTGTCCATAATATTTATCCACCCAGAAACGAACTACCGGACCGCCCGTAGAGTGGGTGATGCATGAAAAAGGCTCGATATGCGCGCCACTGTTGCCGGGCAGTTCACGAAGCGCATGGTCCATTGCTCTGGCAATATCATCCACCGTTACCTCATCATGAAAACTGATATAACGGCCCAGATAGATATGCTGAATATCCAGATTAAACTGCTCTCCCCCGGCATTCGCCAGTGCCTCCGGTAGTTCTGCATAGGTGTTGGTGTTGGTTACACTCCATCCATGAACAAAGATCAAACGCATTCCATTCCCCTTTCCCAAACATACAGGATATTTTGCTCTCTGCGGGAATTTCGAACGCTCGTGGGGACATATCTTATTTGACGCATTTTTTTATTACCTCCACCAACAGCGTCTTTCCACACCCCTGGATTAATAAGCGTCATATATGAATCCACCTTCGAAAGAATTTGCTTTGGAAGGGGTTGCCAGTCCATGACATTCATGGTGACCCCCGCCATGCACATTTGGGCAACAGACCGATTCCTTCTGACCTGTTCGTTTAGCCTGTCTATCGTAACACCATAAAGCTCGGCCAAATCGGAATCCAGCATCACCTTCTAGCCATGAATCAGCAGGATTTTCTTCTCTATCAACTCAACTGGAATAAGTTGACTCATTTGTTTCCCCATGGCCCAACTCCGGCACCGCCTCAAGCAGCCGGTATGGCGTTTCCTTGTGGTGCTTCACCACAGCTTCCTTTCCGATCCAGTTCAGCGTCGGCATTGTTTCTCCTCGACCTTGCGGGAGACTACTGCACAAACGGGACAGGGTGAAATACAGATTTAGCGTTGAATGGCCTGCGCCTGCAAGCCGGAAATGTCATCGTTGTGCGGGGCGCAGTCTATCAGGCCTCGCATAAGCCGGCCTGTCCCTGTCAGACATGGCGTCGGCAACTATCCTCCGGCGGGGATCCTCGGTCGGCGCATGTTAACAGCGGCTTTATGCGACAGAACCGAGAATGGCGATATAATGGCAGACGGCGCCGGCAATGACGAACAGGTGCCAGATGTTGTGTGCCGGCGGCCAACGCTCGTCCATCACGAAAAAACCGACGCCTCCGGTGTAGCAGAGTCCGCCGGCAACAAGCCAGGCCAGATTGCCGGCACTCATTGCCGCTTTCAGCGGCAGGATTGCCACCAGCACCAACCAGCCCATGGCCAGATAAAGAAGCAGTTGCAAACGGCGGCGTGGGTCCTTGTGCCATAGATCCAGGGCGATGCCCGCCGCAGCCAGTCCCCAGATGATGCCAAACAGTGACCAGCCCCAACCTCCACGCAGAACCACCAGCGTGAACGGGGTATAGCTTCCGGCAATCAGCAGATAGATTGACAGGTGATCAAGCAGCTGCCACAGGCGTGTGTTGCCGCGATGGCTGAGGCCGTGATGTATCGCCGAGGCCATGAACAGCAGCACCAACGTGGTGCCATAAATGGCGAATGCAGTAATCCTGTAGGGATCACCATCGGCAAGAAGCAGTAGCCAGACACTGCCGATGACGGCCGGCACAACGACCAGCAGATGGCTGATCGCATTGAAACGCTCGTAGCTGGTCAGCTTTCAACGACCTCCAGGCAACGCCGGCATAGTTCCGCATGTAGCGGATGGGCGATATCGGCCGGTTCACCGACATTCCAGCAGCGCGGGCATTTGACGCCATCGGCTGGCAGTACCGTTACCGATAATCCGGTCTCCGCCGTTACCCTGGCAACGATGAACAACTGTTCGAATGCCTCTCCCAGGCGCCCGGCAAGACTGGAATCCAGGTCTGGTACATTAACGGCCGCGGCGATGGAGGAGCCGACGACGCCGTCCTTCTTGGCTTGATCCAGCGCCGTATTTACCTGCTCGCGGATGGCAAAGAACCGGTCCCAGGCGTCATTATCGATCTCGATATCGGTGACATCATGGAAGGTATGCAGATGGATGCTGCCCCTCGCCGCGCCGGGCATATTCTCCCACGCCTCTTCAGCCGTAAAGGGAAGAATGGGCGCAATCAGACGGATCAGGGTGTCCGCTATTTCATAAAGCGTTGAGCGGGCCGAACGGCGACGCCCGGAACCGGCCGCATCGCAGTACAGCCGGTCCTTGATCACATCGAGATAGAAGCCGCCAAGATCAACGCTGCAAAAGTGCTGAATCTGCTGGGCGATGCGATGGAATCGGTACTTCTCGTAACCTGCAAGCACATTCCTTGTTAGCTCTGCAAGACGATGGATGGCCCAGCGGTCGAACGGGCTTCTCTGAGCGTGTGGAATCATGTCCAGAGCGGGATCAAAGCCATCCAGATTGCCAAGCAGAAACCGGATGGTATTTCGCGTGCGGCGATAGGCCTCGGAGAGCTGTTTTAGTATATCATTTGAGATACGGATATCGGCCGAGTAATCCTCACTGGCCACCCACAGCCGCAGGATATCGGCGCCCATTTGCTGAATGATCTTCTGCGGCGCAATCACATTGCCGCGCGATTTGGACATCTTGTTGCCCTTGCCATCGACAACAAAGCCATGCGTCAGCACGCCCCGGAACGGAGCCCGTCCACGCGTGCCGATACTCTCCAGCAGTGAGGACTGAAACCAGCCGCGGTGCTGGTCACTGCCTTCAAGATACAGATCGGCGGGGCTGCCCAGGTCTTCGCGCCGCTCAAGTACGCAGGCATGCGGGCTGCCGGAAGCAAAACAGACAT
>CAZQZF010000147.1:0-5421 GCA_964597745.1 uncultured Zetaproteobacteria bacterium | reverse complement strand
AGAAACTCGAACTGACATGGATCGGGAAGGAGAAACGGCCGAAGCTGGAGCCGCGTATTTTGCTGGAGGAGCCGGAGCGGTCGTATCACGCGCCTCATCGCGTGAGTGAAAGCGACATTTTCGATAACAAGCTGATCTTCGGTGACAACTTGTTGGCCTTGAAGGCGTTAGAGCAGGAATACGCAGGCAAGGTGAAATGCGTGTTTATCGATCCGCCGTACAACACGGGCAGTGCCTTTACCCACTACAACGACGGTGTGGAGCATTCCATCTGGCTCAGCCTGATGCGCGACCGACTGGAGATTATCCGCAACTTGATGTCGGAGGATGGATCGTTGTGGATTACCATTGATGACAACGAGGCTCATTACTTGAAGGTCTTGTGTGATGAGATATTTGGACGGAGAAATTTTGTCTCAAATGTTGTTTGGCAGAAAAGAACATCACCTGATAACCGGCTTCGCCTTGGGGATGCCCATGACAGTATCCTTGTATATAAGAAAAACTCCTTGAACAGTAAGGAAACTTTCAATCAATTGCCTATAAGTGAGGAACGAGCTAAGGCCTTTAAAAACCCGGACAATGACCCTAGAGGCCCGTGGGCTTCAACTGATTTTACTGGGATGACGGGCCATGCAACTCCAAGCCAATTTTATACAATAACTTCTCCAACAGGAGTTGCTCACCCCCCGCCAGAAGGGCGTTGTTGGGCTCTTGCTGAAAAAACATTTCATAAGCTTGTCAGGGATAATCGCGTTTGGTTCGGAAAAGATGGTTCATCTAGGCCCCGTTTGAAACGCTTTCTGAGTGAGATGGAAGGGCAAAACGCATGGTCATGGTGGACGAACAAAGAAGTTGGGCATAACCAAGAGGCCAAGAAAGAAGTGCTTGTACTCTTTGGTACGAATAATTCTTTTGATACTCCCAAACCAGAGCGATTGCTTAATCGAGTGTTAGATATCGCTACTAACCCCGGCGATCTCGTCCTCGACTCCTTCGCCGGCTCCGGCACCACCACCGGAGCGGTGGCCCACAAGATGGGCCGTCGCTGGATCATGGTGGAGCTGGGCGAGCATTGCTATACGCATATTATTCCGCGCATGCAAAAGGTCATTGACGGCGAAGATCAGGGTGGCATCAGCAAGGCGGTGAACTGGAAAGGCGGCGGCGGGTTCCGCTATTACCGCCTGGGGCCATCGCTGATTGTCGAGGATGCCTGGGGTAATCCGGTGATCAACCAGAAGTTCAATGCGGCCATGCTGGCTGAAGCCATGTGCAAACTTGAGGGGTTCGCCTATGCCCCCGATGAAGATCTGTTCTGGATACATGGACATAGCACGGAACGGGACTTTATTTACGTAACCACGCAGTTTATGAGCAAAGAGATGCTGACGCGCATCAGCGACGAGGTGGGGGAAAGCAGAAGCCTGATGATCTGTTGCTCCGCCTTCCGTTGCAATCAGGATCAATTTTCCAACCTGGACCTGAAGAAAATCCCTAATGCCGTGCTTGCCAAATGTGAATGGGGCCATGATGACTACTCCCTGCAAGTCGAGAATTTGCCGGAGGCTCCGAAAGAACCGGGCCAGCAGGGTTTGTTTGGTGAGGAGGAGGCATGAGCGGTAATATCAGCGCCGCATTTATTCTGTCTGAGAAAATGGCGATTGATCGAGTGGCGGAACGTGTACTCCAGGGTGGGCATAATGTGCCAACTGATGTGATTCGCAGGCGTTTTGCGGCGGGATTGCGAAATTTTGATAAGATTTATCGTGATGCGGTGGATGCCTGGGTAATGTATGACAATTCAGGCTATGAACCGGTGCTTATCGATTGGAGAGACATACTATGAACCAGAAAAAAATTGAACTCGCAAAGGACGCTGATTTAGCCGCTTCGAAGGCTGCGATCCTCCGCGCCGCGAAACGGGCGCAGAAAATAGCGGCCAGCACGAATACCAGGCTTGTTGTTTTTCAACATGGAGAATGTGTACGCGTGAAGCCGGGCGTGAAGCAAAAATCCGAATGAACCATCATGTGAACGATGTTGACGGAAGCTTCTCCGTGCAAGCAATGGTCAGGCATTAAGGGTTCGCAATGAGCGTTCAACAGGTCAACGCCATCAGCAACCGTCTGAGCCTGCGTCCGCCGCAGAGGGATTCGCTGGAGATTCTGGCGCGGGTTTGCGAGATCATTTCCCTGGAAAAGGGCGCGGACGCAGGCGCGGCGCTGGAGATCATCAAATCCGAGTTTTCCACCGTGACGGACTTTGAACGGGAGTTTACATCCCTGTGCTTTGCCTTGGCGACGGGCGTGGGCAAGACCCGGCTCATGGGCGCCTTTATCAGTTATCTGTATCAAAGCGAAGGCGTCCGCCATTTCTTCGTGCTGGCGCCCAACCTGACGATCTACAACAAGCTGATTACGGATTTCACGCCGAATACCCCGAAATATGTATTCAAGGGGATCGGTGAGTTCGCTCAAACTCCGCCATTGATGATTACGGGCGATAACTACGAACAGGGTTCCGGGGCGCGGGGCAAAAACCTCTTCGATATGGATGAGGTTCATGTCAATATCTTCAACATCTCGAAGATCAACAGCGAAGTGCGGGGTGGCAGCGCGCCAAGGATCAAGCGACTCTCCGAGTATATCGGCCAGAGCTATTTTGATTGTCTGGCGGGTCTGGATGACCTTGTGATGATCATGGATGAATCGCACCGTTACCGGGCTTCGGCGGGCGTGCGGGCCATCAATGAACTCAAACCCGTCCTTGGGCTGGAATTGACCGCAACGCCCCAAATCGAGCGTGGGCAAAAGTCGAAACCGTTCAAAAACGTGATTTACAGCTATCCGCTCTCATCAGCGATGACGGATGGCTTTGTAAAAGAGCCCGCCGTAGCGACGCATGAGAACTTTGATGCCTCCAACTATTCAGCCGAAGGCCTGGAAAAGGTCAAACTCGAAGATGGCGTGCGCATCCATGAGAACACCAGGGTGGAGCTGGAGGTTTATGCGCGCAATAACAATCAGGAAATCGTCAAGCCGTTCATGCTGGTGGTGCGCAGGATACCGGTCATGCCAATGCCATCCAGCGAGTGATTGAAGACGATGGGTTCTTTGATGGCCGATACAGGGGAAAGGTGATTACCGTGCACTCCAATATTCGAGGCGAGGAGAAGGATGCGGTCGTCCAGCAGCTTTTGACCGTGGAGGACGCTGAAAATCCGGTGGAGATCGTCATCCATGTAAACATGCTCAAAGAGGGTTGGGACGTAACCAATCTCTACAGCATCGTGCCGCTCAGGGCGGCCAACTCCCGAACCCTCGTGGAACAGTCCATCGGTCGCGGACTGCGTCTGCCCTATGGCAAGCGGGTGGGGAATCCGGCGGTGGATCGCCTGACCATCGTATCGCACGACCGGTTCCAGGAGATCATCGACCATGCCAACGATCCGGATTCGATCATCCGGGCGGGTATTGTAATCGGCAGGGATATCCCCGAATCCGGCAAGAAGGCGGTGGTTGCCGAATCAAGGTTCGAACGTCTCATTTCAGGCGCTTCCATATCAGGGGATGGAGAACGGGAGCAAGTCCCCGCAGCGTTTGCAACGCCCGAAGCGCAGGAGGTAGCCAAAGCCGTCTATCAGGTCATTCCGCAATTTGAGCGTCTGCGTGGCAGCGGCGAGCTTCAGCAGGAAGATGCACAACAGAAGATTGTCAGACGGGTGGAAGAGATGGTGCGGCCCCGGCAGGGAGGACTTGAAGGTATCGTAGAGAAGGTCGATGTGGGGGAAGTGGTGAAAAAGGCCACTGAACTGTACCGTGAGATGTCTATAGATATCTCCAAAATTATCGTCGTACCCGGAGGAGAGGCGGTTGCCGGTTACGAAACCTTCGATCTTGATTGCAGCGGCATCCATCTCCAGCCAGTATCTCAGGATATTCTGATCCAGCACCTGCATGAAAACAGACGGTTCAAGCTACGGGATGGCTCGGGCATCGTCGAAGAAAAACTGCCCGAGGATTATCTCGTTCGCGGACTCATCGCCTTCAACGATATCAGTTACGATGACCACGCCTCACTGCTCTACAAACTTTCCGGGGAAGCCGTTGCCCATTTGAGATCGTATCTCGGCAGTGAGGAGGACGTCATCAATGTCCTGCAATATCACCAGCAGCCCCTGGTGAATCTGATCTACTCGCAGATGCAGGCCCATTTTGAGGAATCAGCCTCGGAATATGAAGTTCACGTTACGAAAGGCTTCCGCACGCTCCGGCCAATCAGTTACACGGCCCACGCGGATGAAGATATGCGGAACCTGCGCACGCCTGTTCCCGAAGGAGAAAAGAGCCGTATTGCCGACATGGTGTTTGGCGGGTTCCGGAAGTGTCTGTACGATAAACAAAAGTTTGACACGGATTCAGAGCGCCGTTTCGCAGTTATTCTTGAGAATGATGAGGAAGTACTGAAGTGGACCAAGCCGGCCAAGCACGACTTTCAGATACCCTACAGCCTTGGAGACTACGAGCCTGATTTTGTCGTCGAAACCAGGAGCCACAAGATCATATGCGAACCGAAACGCACCTCGCAAATGGCGGATGATGTCGTTTTGGCCAAAGCAAAGGCCGCGGCTGCCTGGTGTGAACGGGCTAGTGCCTATTCAAAGGAAAATGGCGATAAGGAGTGGCGATATCTGCTTATCCCTCACGATCAGATATCGGAGCAGATGTCTTTGAGTGGCCTGGCTGCGAGGTACACCTATCAACATGTTGATGAGGGGAAATAATGGCCCGGATTATTGCCGGGATTCATGCGGTGAAGCATGCGTTGAAGGCGAGTGAGCCGCTGCAGGAGCTCAACATTGAGAAGGGCAAGAACCATCCGCGTATCAATGAACTGATCCATCTGGCCGGGAAGGCAGGCATACGGGTCACGTTTCTGGCTCGGTCGGCGCTTGACCGGCTGGCGAATGACACAGTGCATCAGGGCGTTGTCGCGAAGATGAGCACAAAGGCGGCCCCGCCTTTTAAAGATTGGCTGTTGACTCTGGATGCGTCACCCGGCCCGCTGGTCCTGGTCCTCGATTCAGTAACCGACCCGCATAATCTCGGGGCATGCCTGCGTACGGCCGAGGCGGCTGGCTGTGCCGGTGTGATTCTGCCGCGAGATCATTCCGCCAGCCTCTCCTCAGCAGTCGTGGCCAAGGCTGCCAGCGGCGCCCTTACGCGATTGCCGGTTATTCCAGTCCCCAATCTGGTTCGCGCCCTTGAACAAATGAAAAAGCATGGTTTTTTTATTTTTGGTCTGGCGGGAAGCGCTCGACAATCCATCCATGAAACCGATCTAACCGGAAAGACCGCCATGGTTCTGGGTGCGGAAGGCAAGGGGCTGAGGCGTTTAGTGATCGAGACCTGCGATGTG
>CAZQZF010000146.1:0-5427 GCA_964597745.1 uncultured Zetaproteobacteria bacterium | reverse complement strand
TGACTGCGAGACTGACAAGTCGAGCAGGTGCGAAAGCAGGTCCTAGTGATCCGGTGGTCCCGAGTGGAAGGGCCATCGCTCAACGGATAAAAGGTACCCCGGGGATAACAGGCTGATTCCTCCCAAGAGTTCATATCGACGGGGGAGTTTGGCACCTCGATGTCGGCTCATCACATCCTGGGGCTGGAGCAGGTCCCAAGGGTTTGGCTGTTCGCCAATTAAAGTGGTACGTGAGCTGGGTTTAGAACGTCGTGAGACAGTTCGGTCCCTATCTACCGTGGGCGTTGGAGAATTGAGAGGAGCTGTCCCTAGTACGAGAGGACCGGGATGGACGAACCTCTGGTGTTTCTGTTGTCCCGCCAGGGGCATCGCAGGGTAGCCACGTTCGGAACGGATAACCGCTGAAAGCATCTAAGCGGGAAACCGGCCTTGAGATGAATTCTCCCGGAGCCTTGAGCTCCCTGAAGGGCCGTTGAAGACTACAACGTTGATAGGCTGGGTGTGGAAGTGTGGCAACACATGGAGCTTACCAGTACTAATTGCCCGTGCGGCTTAACCATGCAACGTTAAGACACTTGAATACTGATTTGTTTACAAATCAGTATGGCTACAAACCACCTTCCATAGGTGGATAGGGCTGATTTCTCAAAATATTGATTATTGGCTGGAATGGTTTTATTCCGGTCTGCCAGTTTCCTGGTGGCTATAGCGAGGGGGAAACGCCTGATCCCATTCCGAACTCAGAAGCTAAGCCCCTCCACGCCGATGGTACTGCGGTGTTTCGCCGTGGGAGAGTAGGTCACTGCCAGGAATTTACTCAGGCCTTTTCAGGCCTTCGGGGCGTTAGCCCCAGCCTTCCAAAAAGGCATTAGCCCCATCGTTGAGCAGTAATGCTCCGATGGGGTTTTTTATTTTCCTAAAGCCGGTGCTTTTTGCTGCTGTACAAGAAGTTCAAAGCTGTCCGCCCTGGTAGCCGGTGTCAGTGCCGCATCGGTATAATCAGAGGCTGCGGGGTCTGCCTTGATGCGGCGGCGCACACCGGCAAATTTCAATAACATGGCAGCGATACCGGCATGTCCGAGAAACACTTCCCATACACGCCGCGGATAAAACAGAAACGGATTCTCAATCGGCATGCGCGGCCTGCGATCCAGCCGGTATTTGCGGCGGAAATAGCCGCCTTCGAGCGGATGCAGCCCCTCAAATTTCTGACATCCGTAGAACCAGAGCATCAAAAACATCATCTTGCCGACGCTTATACCTGACGCGCGCGCCCGTTTAAGCACGGTCTCGATATGCCCGGGCGTATAATAAGTATCCCAGGCCAGTTGATACACCCGCTCCCACTCCTCCCGGCTCATGTTTGCATGTTCAGTGGTAACATGGTTCAGATCATACCTGTTCATGTCCGGATCCATCCACACGCCACGCAAATGCAGATCCCTGTTGTCGGCTGATCCCGGCAGAGGTGTCAGGATAAAGAACTCAAGCAAATCAACCGGCAACTCCCGCTGGATTACTTTGATATCACTGACAATTTGCTCCGGGGTATCGCTGGGGAAGCCAATAATATATCCAGCGCAGGTTATTACTCCGGCACTGCGCCATGCCTGCATAAGCTTGCGGTATTCGGTAATTTTATTCTGCTTCTTGCCAACCGCCTTGAGGTTGTCCGGATTGATATTCTCCAGTCCGATAAAGGCGCGCCGTACGCCGGCCTTGCCGGCCTTTTCGATAAAGCGCGGAATCCTGTGGCTCATCGTATCCACCTGAATGCTCATGCTGATCGTTATGCCCTCTTTTTCCCGCAACATAATCAGGCGGTCGAAGATCTCTTCCCAGTCCCGGTTGCGGGCAAAATTGTCATCGGTAATGAAGAAACGGCTCACGCCCTGATCCGCATTCCTGCGTACGATCTGCTCGACATCACCCGCCGAACGCCGGCGTGATTTGCGTCCCTGGACGTTGATAATCGTACAGAAACTGCACGCAAACGGGCAGCCGCGTCCGGCATCAAAGCTGGTGACCGTGCCTATCGAGCGTCTGATGATGGCCGTTGGCAGGAATGGCGTGGGTTGCTCCTTCAGGTCCGGCAGGTCATCGAGGTAATTGTATAACGGCTTCATTGTTCCGCTATAGGCATCCAGGAACACCTCTTCGAGACGGCCTTCCGCCTCGCCGGCAAACAGCGAAATACCCAGATCCTGAGCCTGTCTGAGATCGTCAGGCCTTTCGGGCAGCATGGACAGACAACCGCTGACATGGAATCCACCAATACAGACCTGAAGGCTTGCCTTCCGAAATTGTCTAGCCAGATCCATCGTATGCGGAAACTGATTGCTTTGTACGCCGACAAAGCCGACAAAACCTGCTCCGGCCCGCCGGATGTTGCTGATAATCTGTTTTACCGGAATACGTCTGTTGGTTTCGTCATAAGCTTCCAGGGCGATCTCCACGTCATCACCAAGAACCTTGCGCTCATTCAAATCCTGCGTCAGGCCATACATGGTAGCCAGCGTATTGGATGGCAATGCAGAGCGCAGCCACTGGATCACATAGCCGTCATCATCATAATGAGACGGTTTAATCAGAACGACGCGAAACGTCCTCTTTTCTTCAGGGAATTTTACCATGATGGAATCGTAGTCCTGTCTATACCGCTATCGGGGCGCGAATTGCCGGATGGGATTTGTAGCCCGTTAGCTCAAAGTCCTTATATTTGAAATCGAAGATATTGCTGACATCCGGATTGATTTTCATCATTGGTAGAGGATACGGAGTGCGTGAAAGCTGTGTTTTCACCTGATTCAGATGATTTGAATAAATATGTGCATCACCGAATGTATGCACAAAATCCCCGGGCTTCAGGTTAGTCACCTGCGCTACCATCATGGTCAGAAGCGCATAGGAGGCGATATTAAACGGCACGCCAAGGAATATGTCCGCCGAGCGCTGATAGAGTTGACAGGAAAGTCGGCTATCGGCTACATAGAACTGAAAGAAGGCATGGCATGGTGGCAGGGCCATGTTCTCGATTTCACCGACGTTCCAGGCCGAGACGATCAGACGACGGGAATCAGGTGTGGTTCGAATCTGCTCAATGATCTGGCTGATCTGATCGATGGTCCTTCCATCAGCTGATGGCCAGGAACGCCATTGTACGCCATAGACCGGCCCGAGTTCCCCCTCTTTATCGGCCCATTCATCCCATATGGTGACCCCGTTTTCATGCAGATAATGGATATTCGAATCTCCCTTGAGGAACCAGAGCAATTCGTGAATAACTGATTTCATATGCAGTTTTTTGGTGGTGACGGCGGGAAATCCCCGTGACAGGTCGAAACGCATCTGGTAACCAAATATCGAAATTGTGCCCGTACCCGTTCGATCGGATTTGTTTACACCATGCTTCAACACATGAGAAAGCAGATTTAAATAGGTGATCACGTGGTTTACCTCGATAATATCCATATCTTCGGGTTTCGGGTGGTACATTTCCCTGCCGCTCCGGGTAAAGATCATGCCGGAGTATGGGCGTATCGTCCAGCCCACTTGGCAAAACTCTGATAAGCTGCAATATACAGTTAAAGGAAAACAGGAGATGTGAATGAAGGTCAGGATAATATGCACGATTGTCGCAATATGGCTTGTTTCTGGAAATGTGTTTGCTGAAACGGCTCTGATCCCCGACAAGGTCATCAAGCAATTTATGCAATACGATCAGGATGGGAGCGGAGATGTGTCACTGGAGGAATATCTGGCGGTCATTCAGCGGCGGGCGCAAATGCGTTTTGATGAAATGGACGGGGACAAGAATGGAATTGTAACAACCGAGGAATACGATACGTTCTGGCGTGCCAGAAAGGCGCAGTTATATAGTCCGAAGAAGTAACCTGAACACGGTTGAACCCAGTGTGAAATCTCCGCCGTGCTAACCTGTAAATTCCGCTTTCGGCTCCATGAGGCTGGCCGGGTCCTCATGAATAATGACTTCCGCCCCGCTAAACGATTCCTTGATGGCCGCTTCCACCCCGTCCGCAATCCTGTGCGCCTCCATTAAGGGTAGATTGTCGTCCAGTTCGAGATGCAACTGTATAAAAGGAACGATGCCGGATTTTCGAGTGCGCAGGTCATGCATGCCCTTCACCTGAGGAAAATTTCGGGCAATGGTTTTGATACGTTGCCTGTCCTCATCCGGCAGCTCTTTATCCATAAGCGACTGAATCGATTCGAAACCAATTTCCCAAGCGTTATAGAGAATATAGATGGCAATACCGACGGCAAACATCGAATCCATACCCGTCCAGCCTCGATTCGCCAGAACCAGGGCCAGGATAACGCTGCCATTAACAAGCAGGTCGCCCTTGTAATGCAGGGCATCCGCGTGAATCGCGGTTGAACCGGTTTTGCGAATGACATACCGCTGAAACGCCAGCAGGGCCAAGGTGGCAAAGATTGAAAACACCATAACTAAGATGCCGACGCTGGTATGACTGATATTATATGAATGCACAAACCGGTCGAGCACTTCCAGAATGAGGAAACCTGCTGAGCCGGCTATGAACATGGACTGGGCCAGACCCGCCAGCGATTCCGCCTTGCCATGCCCAAAGCGATGTTCCCTGTCCGCCGGCGTCATGGCATGGTGAATGGCCAGGAGATTAATGATCGAGGCGGCCGCATCCATGCAGGAGTCAATCAGGGTTGCCAGCAGACTGACCGAATTTGTGCTAAGCCAGGCGGCCAGTTTCGCTGCGATTAAAATACCTGCAGTGGTAACCGATGCATAAGTGGCAAACTTAAGCAGCCGGACTGATTCCATGGGGGGCTCCGCAACACGCATGGGTCCATTGTAAGGATTCGGCGTAGATAGGAAAGCTATGGATCGATCTATATGTGACAGAGATGGGCCGACATTGCATTATTACCGTGTGAGTAAGGTACCTTTCCTCTCTTCACCCCATTGCAATGACCGGCCTTCCGGTATGGATGTGGACCTCATCGTATTGCATGCGATCAGTCTGCCTCCTGGGGAATTCGAATCGAACCATATAGAAGATTTATTCGCCGGAGCGCTAGATGTGTCTGCTCATCCGACATTTGCCAGCTTACGGGGATTGCGCGTGTCGGCCCATTTTCTTGTGAACCGCAAAGGTACGATTATACAGTTCGTACCCGTTGAAAAACGGGCGTGGCATGCGGGCCAATCCTCGTGGTTGGGCCGGGAGAACTGTAATAATTACTCCATCGGTATTGAGGTCATCGGGGATGAGGAGCAACCATTTACGCAGAAACAGTATCGAGAAACCGCCCGTCTTTGCCGTATGCTGATGGAACGTTTCCCGTCCATTTCAAGAGAGCGTATCGTGGGCCACAGCAATATTGCTCCAGGGCAGATAAGGACTCCGGGAGTGCAGGGGAGGTGGA
>CAZQZF010000145.1:0-5444 GCA_964597745.1 uncultured Zetaproteobacteria bacterium | reverse complement strand
GGGTTGGCCAAATCAACAAAGACGTTGTTGATTTTCTCCCCCGGCTCCAGCTGCAACGGGACTTCCGCAAAGCATGGCTCGCCAAGATGGTTTGCAACCTCAATATTGCCAAGAGATACTGCCACAGCCAAAGCGGGCCATGCCAGCATAAGCGGGAGCGCCAACCAGCTGTATCTGATCAAGCTTGTGATACGTCGCATTGTCTTACGTTCTATGGGAAAAATCCTGTTCCCTCCATTAGTTGATGAGCATCTCAGCTATCTGAACCGCATTCAGGGCCGCCCCTTTTCGCACGTTATCAGCCACTATCCACATATTCAACGTGTTCGGACAGGAGCGATCATCCCGTATTCTTCCAACCCAGACCGCATCCGTCCCCGCCACCTCAATGGGCATGGGGTAATCTTCTCCTTTCGGATCGTCCACGACTGCGATACCGTCCGCATCGGCCAGAAGATTTCTGGCCCGTCCCGCATCCATGGCCCCGGCAAAGGTCACGTTCACGGACTCACCGTGACAGTAAAATATCGGTACGCGCACCGTTGTCGCCGTTATCGCTATATCAGCCTCCAGAATCTTGCGCGTCTCATCCATCATTTTATGCTCTTCCTTCGTATATCCATCTTCCAGAAAAATATCAATGTGGGGAATGAGATTAAAGGCGATGCGGGCGGGAAGAACTTCAACCTCGATTTCATCGGAACCGGAGAGCAGGCCCCGCGTCTGATGGGCAAGTTCATCAATAGCCCGGCCGCCAGCCCCGGATACAGCCTGATAGGTGGAGACAACCACCCTTCCGATGGGGACGACGTCATGCAAAGGTTTCAGCGCCATCACCATCTGGATGGTCGAGCAATTCGGGTTGGCAATAATTCGATTGTGTCTGGCCATCTCAAGTGCATGCGGATTAACCTCAGGTACGACAAGAGCAACCTCGGGATTCATACGCCAGGCGCTGGAATTATCCACGACATAACAGCCCGCCTCGGCAAAGAGCGGCGCATATTTCAGAGAAGTTCCTCCGCCTGCTGAAAACAGGGCGATATCTACTCCGGCAGGATTAAACTCGGCAAGATCCTGTACAATATAAGGCGCCCCCCCGAACTCGATTTCAGAGCCGGCGCTGCGGCTGGATGCCAGCGGTACAATCTCATCCACCGGAAAGCCACGCTCCTCAAGTATCTCGAGCATGGTCTTTCCAACCGCGCCCGTCGCCCCTACTACAGCGACCCGGTAAGCGCTCTTCTTTGGCAGGAAACCCGTCATGCCATGGCCTCCAGTTTTGCGCATACAGCATCCCCCATAGCGGAACAACTCACCCGCCGGCTGCCACCGGCAAGGTCGGCGGTACGGACTCCGTCATCCAGTACAGCCTCAACCGCCGCCTCTACCCGATCGGCCAAGGCGGCATGATTTAGTGAATAACGCAACATCATCGACAGAGAAAGAATGGTCGCCAGCGGGTTGGCTATATTTTGACCGGCTATGTCCGGCGCTGAGCCATGAATCGGTTCATACATGGCATGTTGCTCACCGATTGATGCGGAGGGAAGCATACCGATGGAGCCGGTCAGCATGGACGCCTCGTCCGAAAGGATATCCCCAAACAGGTTTGAGGTCACAATGACATCAAACTGGCCGGGATTGCGGATCAGCTGCATAGCGGCGTTATCGACATACATGTGGCTGAGTTCCACGTCGGAATAGTCCTCCCGGTGCAGGCGGCAAACGATTTCGCGCCAGAATTCCGAGCAGTCCAGGACATTGGCCTTATCCACCGAGCAGACCCGATTGTGGCGCAGGCGGGCTGCCACAAAGGCCTTGCGTGCGATACGCACCACCTCATGCTCCCTGTAAACCATGGTGTTATATCCGCGACGCTCGCCACCCTGTTCATCAATGCCGTGCGGACGGCCAAAATAGACGCCGGAAACCAGTTCGCGCACGACCATAATATCCACACCGTCAATGATATCGGGCTTTAGCGTCGAGGCCTCAAGCAGCTGGCTGTAAACCCGAACCGGCCGGTAGTTGGCAAACAGGCCAAGATCAGCACGGATTCCGAGCAGGCCCGCCTCCGGCCGCATCGACTTGTCCAGTCCCTCCCACTTCGGCCCGCCAACAGCACCCAGCAGCACTGCATCCGATGCCCGAACCAACCTCTTAGTCGCCTCCGGATAGGGATCCTTCGCCTCATCATAGGCAACGCCGCCTAAGACGCCCTGTTCCCACTCCGCGTCCAGCTCAAAGCAGCAGTTTAGCACTTCCAGCACCTTGACCGCCTCGCGGACAATCTCCGGTCCTATACCGTCCCCTGGCAATACTGCAATATTCAATTCACTCCTCCGGAATATTTTTTATGGCGCTGCGCACCGCAGCCAGAAAATCATCCACATCCTTGAATTCCCGATACACCGAGGCAAAGCGGACATAGGCAACGCCATCCAGCCGCCTGAGCTGTTCCATGACAAAGGCGCCGATCTGACTGGCGGCGATTTCAAACTCGCCAAGCTCCAGTATGGCTGTCATTACGGCATCCACGGCGCCTTGCAGCTGGGCGGCCGAAACGGGTCGTTTCTCAAGCGCCTTCTGCATACCGCCCCGGACCTTTTCCGTATCAAAGGCCTGCCGGGCGCCATCCTTTTTCACAACCAGAGGCAGACGAAGCTGCATGCGTTCAAAGGTAGAAAAACGCTTGCCGCAGGTCTCACATTCGCGCCTTCGCCGCACCGCGGCGCCACCTTCGGCAAGCCGGGAATCAATCACGCGTGTGTCAGTTTCCTTGCAAAACGGGCAGTGCAAAGGCTAATCCTGGTAGATGGGAAAGCGGTCCGTCAGTTCCCGAACCTGGCTGGATACCTTGTGCATTACCGATCTGTTTTCAGTATCCGCGAGCACCTCAAGTATCATGGCGGCAATCCTGGTGGCTTCATCCTCTTCCATGCCACGGGTAGTGATGGCCGACGTGCCAATTCGAATGCCGCTGGTGATAAAAGGTGATTGAGGATCAAATGGAATGGTATTCTTGTTGACTGTAATACCGGCAGCCTCAAGGGCCTCCTCAGCCTGTTTTCCGGTCAGGTTCTGGGGGCGGACATCGACGCGAAACATGTGGCAATCCGTCCCGCCGGAGACAATGCGCAGACCACCTTCAGCAAGACGATTCGCCATAGCGCGGGCATTGACCAGTATCTGCCGCTGATCCTGTCTGAATGATTCGCCGAGCGCTTCCCCGAAGGCTACGGCCTTGGCTGCAATCACATGCATGAGGGGGCCGCCCTGTATTCCCGGGAAGATGCGGCTGTTGATCTTTTTAGCCAAGGCATCGTCATCGGTCAGGATCATGCCGCCCCTCGGACCTCGCAGCGTCTTGTGCGTCGTCGTAGTGATGACATGCGCATGCCCGACCGGCGTGGGATAGATGCCGGCGGCAATCAGGCCGGCATAGTGGGCCATATCGACAACCAGCAGTGCGCCTATGCTGTCGGCAATTTCTCGCATACGTGGGAAATCAATGGGGCGTTCATAGGCCGATGCTCCGCCAATGATGATCTTTGGCCGATGTATTTCCGCCAATTTCCGCATGATATCGTAATCAATCCGTTCGTCGGATTCTCTGACGCCATAGGCGACGACCTGGTACAGCCGGCCGGAAAAATTGACCGGCGAACCATGCGTCAAATGACCGCCATGTGACAGGTCCATGCCCATGATGACGTCCCCGGGCTTCAATACAGCCATATAGACCGCCATATTGGCTTGAGAGCCGGAATGCGGTTGCACGTTGGCATGTTTAACGTCAAAGAGTTCGCATGCACGTTCCTGGGCCAACCGTTCCACCACGTCCACATGCTCGCAACCGCCATAATAACGCTTGCCAGGGTACCCCTCGGCATATTTATTGGTCAGGACTGAACCCTGTGCTTCCAGCACGGCCCGTGAAACAATGTTCTCACTGGCGATCAGCTCCAGCGTATGCTGCTGTCTACCCAGTTCTGCCTTGATGGCGGCAAACACGGCCTCATCCTTGAGCGGCGCATTAAAAAAATCGGAACGATCGGACATCTGGTCTCCTTGGCATTAATGGGTACGCCCGGACTATTCATAAATAATGCGGCCTGTCTGCGTGCGTTCACGCACAAGCAGGCGCCCAAGCTTCTACCTCACAAAATTCACTTCGCGTATTTCGCCGGGATCCCGGTTATTCCTTTGTCCGTCGCGATCATTACAACGAGTTATGAATAGCCCGGACTAATATGCGATCAGAACCTTAACAAAAAACGAGTATAAAAAAAGGAAATTGCTCAGGTTGGGAGGTTCAATGGTTCACGGTTCATAATAGTGACATGTCCTGTGACTTCCTCTTCAGTTCAACTTTAATGGGCAAGGGCTCGGCAATGGCATCAATCGCTCCGGGTTTCAGGCCCTCTCCGTTGGACCTTTTGTGCGTCGGGCCTTTGTTCGCAACGGATTCCGTAGAAGGAATGCGTAGCCACGCATACGGACGACCAATGAGGGATTCGTTGCGCCTGTCTGCGTGCATCGCACAGGCAGAGAAAGGAACAAACGAGGGCGCGTCAGTATTTGTGAATAGTCCAGGCTACGTCAGTCTACGTCAAAAACCTCCCTGTGTGATAAAACAGCACAGGTAAATGGGAACTAACGATCCCGCTTTTCTTTGATTCTTGCGGCCTTGCCCCGGAGATTGCGCAGATAATACAGCTTGGCCCGGCGCACATGGCCCCGGCGAAGGACTTTCATCGATTCAATCATCGGCGAGTGCAGGGGGAATATACGCTCCACGCCCACGCCACCGGAAATTTTACGCAGGGTAAAGGAGCTGGAAATGCCATTATTGTGACGGCCTATGACGATGCCTTCAAAGGCCTGCAGACGCTCCCTGCGCTCAACCTTTCCGCCCTTCCTTTCCCGGAAATCAACAACACGAACATTGACGCGAAGCGAATCTCCCTCACGAAACTCGGGGATATCTGTTTTTAACTGATCCTGGGTTATCGCATCCAAGCGGCGCATAGTCTTATCCTCCAGCTATCACAGGTTGTATGGACATGTGGTAAAGGCGGCGAACCATACCCATCCCTTCGGGATGTGACAATACTCCTTTTTCCACCCAGTTGTATCATCCCTCCCGCTTCAGGGCGCGTAATTCCGCCTGTTCCCGGCGCCAGGCGGCAATGCGGGCGTGATCACCGGACAAGAGCACGTCGGGGACGTGTTTGCCTTCAAATTCTTCCGGGCGCGTGTATTGCGGCCAATCAAATCCTGCTTCCACCGAACAAGAATCCTGCTCGGCGGATTGCGAATCTCCCAGCGCCCCGGGCAAAAGCCGGATTATGGCATCCAGCACGCACATCACCGGCGGCCCACCACCGGAAAGTATGCACGAAACCTGCAACCATACCGCACAACAAAGCGACCAGCCC
>CAZQZF010000144.1:0-5476 GCA_964597745.1 uncultured Zetaproteobacteria bacterium | reverse complement strand
ACTACCGCGCACCGACAACGGCAACTACCTCTGGATTCAGCTTTTCTATTCCAGTATGTCCATCATCAGGGAAAAGGCCATGGCACACCATATCAAACTCGATCTGGATATCGGCGACGGCGTGGAGACCTGCCGTATGGATGCCAGAAAGGCCAAGCAGATGGTTTATAACCTGTTGTCCAACGCCGTAAAGTTCACGCCGGATGGCGGTTCCGTGCGCGTGTCCGCGCACAGAGTGAATAGTGAAAAGTTAACAGTAAAAAAACTTACTCAGTCCTTAGCGCTCGACAAGGATTTCCTTGAAATTTCCGTTTCCGACACCGGTATCGGTATTTCCGAAGCGGATCAAAAGAAGCTGTTTAACGCCTTTGTGCAGGCGGATTCCTCGCTGTCTCGTAAATTCGAGGGTACCGGCCTGGGGCTGGTGATGGTGAAAAGACTGGCCGAATTGCACGGCGGGATGGTGGCCGTGGAAAGCGAGGAAGGCCGTGGCAGCACCTTCACCATCTGGCTGCCATACCGGGGGACGGACGGGGTTGAAGATGAAAAGGTTCCACGACCCGTCGGGGCGATGGCCGATGTTGAACCCGGAGAGGATGCGCCGCTAGTGCTCATCATCGAGGACGACGACCACGCAGCCGATCTCATGCGCGTGCAGCTTGAAGGAGAAGGCTACCGCAGCTTCAGGGTGGCCACGGCCGAAGGCGGGCTTGACTGGCTCAAGGACAACACGCCTGATTTGATCAGTCTGGATATTCTGCTTCCCGGTATGGACGGCTGGGATTTTTTGACGGAGATGAAAAAGCGGGAAACAGTTGTTTCCGTCCCCGTGGTGATCGTCTCCATTGTCGCCGAGGGCAACGAAAGAAAAGCCTTCTCGCTTGGCGCTTCCAGCGTATTGCAAAAGCCGGTGAGCAAAAAACAACTCACTGAAGCCATGTCAGTGCTCGGTTTTAGCCTCGGCAAGGCCGGGCAACCATTGAGGGTGCTGGTGGTGGATGACGATCCCAAGGCGGTGGAGCTTGTCTCCCGCCACCTGGAAAGCGGGCGTTGTACGGCATTGCGCGCCTACGGCGGCGATGAAGCCATTGATACGGCCATACGCGAGCACCCGGATCTGATCGTGCTCGATCTGATGATGCCGGAAGTGACCGGTTTCGACGTGGTGAATGCGCTCAAGGGCAAGGAAGAAACAAAGGCTATCCCCATCATCATCCTCACCGCCAAGGTGATCACCGAACAGGATCGTAAGGAATTGAATAGTGGCGTGCTGAAGATTATCGGAAAAGACGGCTTTCACCATGGAGGCTTCCTGGCTGAGGTCCGGCGGGCAGGCGGGGCGACCGGGCGGCAGGCAAGTGGTGATGTCACAGCCAAAGCGAAGGAGGCCGACACGGAAAGGCGGGACGAAAAACAAGGATGTCCGCTGGTTCTGGTGGTCGATGACAACCCCAAGGATGCGCAATTGCTGAAATGCTATCTTGAGGACGGCGGTCATGGGGTCATGATCGCCGCCAATGGCCACGCGGCGCTGAAGACCATGACCAGAACCCGACCGGATCTCATCACGCTGGATATGCGGATGCCGGAGATGGACGGCTTAACCTTCCTGAATGAAAAAGCCAGGCATTCCGAATTTGCCAATATTCCGGTGATCATCGTTTCCGGTGTATCGGAAACCCAAAAGGGATTATCCCTGGGGGCCCATGCCATATTGCGGAAGCCACTCAGGAAGCGGCAATTGCTTGATGTTATCGCCTCTCTGGACATTAAAGCCGATCGCAAAAAAAAGCCGCGCATCCTGCTGGTGGACGACGACCCCAAGGCAGTCAAGATTATTACGTCCTGTTTCGACGCCGCCGTGTTTGAAGTTATCCCGGCGCACGATGGCAGGGCGTGTATGGAAGAAGTCGCCAAGAACATCCCGGATTTGATTCTGCTCGACCTGATGATGCCGGACATGAGCGGCTTTGAGGTCATTGATAATCTCAAACGCGATGAAAAGGCGCGGGGCATCCCCATCATTATTATCACCGCCATGATGCTACAGCAAAGGGAGCATGATGCGCTCGCCAGGCAAGTGCAGGCTATTGAGAAGAAAGGAAGTTTCGACAGGCAGCGATTCCTGGCCGAGGTCAAATTCCTGTTGGGGAAAAGAGGGCGCCCGCCGGGAAAGAGGGATGACAAGCCATGAATATTCTCGTGATTGAAGACAACCCCATCAATATGAAGCTGGCCTCCGAGCTATTGACCAAAACGGGCTATACAGTGCTTCAGGCCAGCGATGCCGAAACAGGCATCCGCATGGCCTGGCAAGATGCGCCCGGACTCATCCTGATGGATATCCAGCTTCCCGGTATGAATGGCCTGACCGCCGCGAGGCTGCTTAAGAGCGATGATCGTACGAAGGATATCCCCATCATCGCCTTGACCGCCTTCGCCATGAAGGGGGATGAGGAAAGGATGCTGGCGACCGGCGGCTGCGATGCCTACATCGCCAAGCCCATCCGTTACAAGGCGCTTCTGGAAATGGTTGCATCATTCATGAAGCGCGGATAAGGCGCAGGGAGGCAACAATGGAAAAACCGCCAACAAAAACGGACATGCTCATTGATGATATAAAGAAGAACCGGGAGTTGCTGAATAATTCGCCATTCCCGGCCATGGTTCTTGTCGTGGATGATTCGGAACGAAGCCGAAGATTGCTGGGGGCATTGCTTACGTCCGAGGGCTACGGCTATTGTGAAGCGAGCAACGGAAACACCGCGATTTCCATGGCATGCACCCACGAACCCGACATCATCCTGCTGGATGTCATGATGCCAGACATGGATGGGTATCGGGTCGCGGAAAGACTGAAGCAGAAACAGGAGACCAAAGACATTCCCATCATCATGGTGACTGCGCTGGAAGACCAGCAATCCCGTATTCGGGGGCTTGCAGCCGGGGCTGAGGAGTTTGTTTCCAAGCCCGTTAATGTAAATGAGCTTCAGATCCGGGTGCGCAATCTCCTGCGCCTGAAGCAGGCTGGAGATATCCTCAAGGAACATAAGCAGATTCTCGAAACGCAGGTGGCAAAGCGCACTGAAGAACTACAAACGTCCTTTGTTGAGGCCATTTATACGCTGATGCGCGCCGCTGAGTATCGCGACGATGAGACCGGAGCCCATGTAAAACGCATCAGTTATTACACGAAGGCGCTGGCCGAGGCGCTTGGCATGGATGAGACGTTCCGCGAAACCATTTTTTATGCCAGTTCCATGCATGATATCGGCAAGATTGGCATACCTGACCGCATTCTGTTAAAACCTGGCGGATTTACGCCTGAGGAATGGGAGATCATGCAGACACATACCATCATTGGCGCTGACATCCTGGAAGGCCAGACATCTCCCTACCTTCAGATGGGTTATGATATTGCCCTAAGCCACCATGAACGCTGGGATGGCGGCGGTTATCCACGGGGGATCAAAGATGAGGCCATCCCACTACCCGCCCGAATCATGCAGATATGTGATGTCTATGATGCGCTCAGAAGCACCCGGCCCTATAAGCCCGCCTTCGATCATGCTAAAACCATGAAGATCATTACTCAGGGCGACGGCCGCACCGAGTCTTCCCATTTTGATCCGGACATCCTGACCGTGTTTATCGCCAGTGCGGATGTCTTTTCCGGCATTTTTGATGAAAAAACCGGTTGACTTTCATGAGCTTATCCGTGTCATCCGGCACTGGACGTCCCGCAATATGCTAAAGCGGGAATACCCTCATCTGCGGGAAGCGAGCGATCTAAACCGGAAAATTCGTGAAAGTGAGTTGCGTTATAGGACGTTAATCGAAGCTGTTCCGGATGCCATCGTAGTTCACTCGGAAGGCAAGATCGTGTTTGCCAATCCGGCAGCGGCGGAGATGTTCAGAGCCCCCAATATTGATGCCATGAGCGGCCAGGCAGTGATGGATTTTGTAGACCCGAGTGAGCGGGCAGCGGTGGCCCGGCGCATTCAAACCCTACTGCGGAAACAGCGGCCTGTACCCATGGCTGACGAAAAGCTGCAACGGCTGGATGGCGAAATCTTCCATGCGGAAGTCCATGCCATTCCCGTTGACTACCTCGGCAAGCCCGCTATTCAGGTAATTGTCCATGATATCAGCGAACGTAAAAAGATAGAGGGGGCCTTGAAAAACATGGCCTCCTTTGCCGAGTACAATCCCGGACCTGTGCTTAGGGTTAATGAAAATGGAAAAGTCCTCAATGTAAATCCCGCGGCAAATAAAATTCTGGACAATGGCATTGTGGGCAATCCGATTGCACAAGCCGTTCCTCCGCTGAAGGAAATGGACATCGGCAAGCTCATTGCACTTGGCAAGGTGGCCAGATGCGAATATCGGTTTGGCGATAAGTGGTTCAAGTTTACAGTTCGGGGCGTTCCTGAACTTGGTGTCGCTCATGTCTATGGCACCGATATCACCGAGCGCAAGCAGGCCGAAAATACCTTGAAGGAATCCGAGGAGAAGTTCCGCAGCCTGACCGAACAGTCACCCAACATGATCTTCATCAATCAGAATGGCCGGGTTGTCTTTGCCAATACGCAGTGCAAAAAGACCATGGGTTACAGTATTGGGGAATTATACGCCCCGGACTTTGATTTCCGCAGCCTGATCGCGCCGGAGCATCTTGACCTCGTCAACGCCAACTTCGCCAGACACATACAAGCCAAGGAAGTGCCGCCGTACGAGTGCACGTTGGTTACGAAGGATGGCAAAAGACTGGACACCATCCACTCCACGAGGCTTATCCACTATGGCGGCGGCCAGGCCACTCTCGGTATCATTACTGACATTACCGAGCGAAAGCAGGCCGAGCGACTAACACTAAAAGAAAAGTATATTTTAGAAATGTTGGCTACAGGGCGCCCGCTGCAAGAGGTGTTGACGGCGCTGAATCTAATGATTGAATCACAATTTCACGGTATGTGCAGCTCCATCCTGATCCTGGATAATAGTGGCAAACACCTGCTGACTGGCGCCGCGCCCAGTCTTCCCGAAGCCTACAATACATCCATCAACGGTGTCGCAATCGGGCCAAATGCTGGCTCATGTGGAACCGCCGCCTATAGGGATGAAACGGTCATTGTCAACGACATTGGCACCGATCCCCTGTGGAAAAAGCACAAGGAGCTGGCGCTTGCACACGGTTTGAGGGCATGTTGGTCCATGCCGATTCACAGTTCGGAAGGCAAGGTTCTCGGCACATTTGCTATGTACTCTGACAAGCCGCGCAATCCTGTCGAGGGCGAACTGGAATTAATTGCTTCGACAGCCCATATCGCCGGCGTTGCAATTGAACGTAAGCAGGTCGAAGGCAAGTTGCACGAATACCGTGAACATCTTGAGCAGATGGTGCAACAGCGCACCGAACAATTAGCCTGAATTATTCATAAAAAGGGGTGAACCTCGCGTAACCCATTGATATAAT
>CAZQZF010000143.1:0-5640 GCA_964597745.1 uncultured Zetaproteobacteria bacterium | reverse complement strand
TGCTGCGTTTGACGAGGGGAGCTTGGGGAATACCCTGGCTCCTACTCTACCGTCCTCCGCGGTAGAAGGTTTGCGAGTCAGGGGTAGAGAATTCAGAGGGGAGAAACTGAAATGAGTACAGGAACACTGGAAATCCTGTTGGTTGAGGATAATCAAGCGCATGTTGAACTAATTCACCGGGCTTTGATGCCTGAGGAAAAAAAGTTCAATCTCACCGTCGCGGACTCGCTAGCCGAGGCGCGCAAGATATTGAAGAAGGCCTCGCCCGGCCTGATGATTGTCGCTTACAAATTGCCCGATGGCAAAGGCACCGAACTGCTGCCCGGCGATCAGGGAAAGTTGACTTTTCCCGTTGTCATGCTGACGGGTCACGGGGATGAAAAGATTGCTACCGCCGCCATGAAAGCAGGCGCCCTCGACTACATTGTTAAATCCGATCAAACCCTTGCCGATATGCCGAACATCATCGAACGCAGCATGCGGGAATGGCAACATATCACCGAGCGCAGGCAGGCCGAGAAAGCGCTGGAACATTCCAACCGGGCGCTGGAGACCTTGAGTGCCTGTAACAAGGTGCTTATACATACCGAAGGTGAGGCTCAGTTTCTCAATGACATATGCCATGCCATCGTTGAGCAGGGCGGCTACAAACTCACGTGGATCGGTCATGCCGAACATGACAGAGCCAAAAGCGTACGCCCGATTGCCGAGGCCGGGTTTGACCAAGGCTATCTGGAGTCGCTGAACATCACCTGGGCTGACACGAAGAGAGGCCGTGGCCCAGCAGGAACAGCTATCCGCACTCGGAAACCAAGCGTAGCACAGAATATTCAGGATGACCCCGGGTTTTCACCCTGGCGCGAGACCGCACTGAGGCACGGTTACCGGTCATGCGTCGCACTCCCCATCATCATTGATGGTGAAGTGTTTGGCGTATTGTGTGTCTATGCGCCAGAATCACATGCCTTCATTGAAGATGAAGTAAATTTATTAGCGGGACTGGCAGATGATATATGCCACGGCATTTCGATGCTGCGGACAAGAGTCGCTCACCTGCGGGCAGAGAAGGAGCTGCGTAGCAGAGAGGCCCAGCTATCGCTGATTGCGAACCATATCAGCGATATCATTTTTGCTATTGGCGTGGAGCCGAATGATCATTTTCGCTTCCTCCGGGTGAACCAGCGATTCATTGAAGCGACGGAGCTGAAGGAGAGCCAAATTGTCGGCAAACCGGTACAGGAGGTTATTCCCGAACCGACCCAAGAGCTCGTCCTCGGGAAATGCAAGGAAGCAATCCGAACCGGACAGTCTGTTCATTGGGAAGAAATTTCTGTCTACCCTGCTGGCAAGAAAACCGGCGAAGTCACTGTTGCCCCGATTTTTGATGCATCCGGCAGCTGTACGCAACTTATCGGAACGGCGCACGATGTCACCGAGCAAAAGCAGATGGAAGAGGCATTGAGACGTGAACAAAAGCAAACCCGCCAGATCATCGACACGGCCCGGGATGCCTTTGTCGGCATGGACGAAGAGGGAAACATTACCGACTGGAATCCACGGGCGGAAGAGATGCTCGGCTGGAACCGTGACGAAGTTATGGGCAAAAAAGTGGCCGAAACCTTCATTCCGGAAGAATTTCGTGAGGCGCATACCAAGGGCATGGAGCGTTATCTGGCCACGGGCGAAGGGCCTATACTCAATCAACCCATCGAAATTACCGCCCTGCACCACGATGGTCATGCCTTTCCGGTCGAGTTATCCATCGTTTCAGCGCACTCAGAGGACAGCGTGAGCTTCAATGCTTTCATCCGCGACACCAGTGCACGCCACAAGGCACATAAAAAGCTGCATGAAAGCCGTATGCAATTAAGGCAAGCTCTGATTGGCACCATTGTAGCCGTATCCAAAGCAGTGGAGGCCCGCGATCCATACACGGCCGGCCATCAGCAACGCGTGGCCCGGCTTGCGCGCTGTATCGCCCAGGAGATGAGGCTGGATGCGGAGCGGATTGAGGGACTCAGAATGGGGGTGACCATTCACGATATTGGCAAGATTCACCTGCCGGCCGAGATCCTGAGCAATCCGGGGAAATTGAGCGCCATGGAGTTTGAGTTGATCAAGACCCATGCACAGGTCGGTTACGAGATCCTGAAAGATATCAAGTTCCCCTGGCCGGTGGCCGGTATCGCCTGGCAGCACCACGAGCGCATCAACGGAACCGGCTACCCACAGGGACTCAAGGGAGATGAAATATGCCTGGAGGCTCGGATTGTGGCTGTAGCTGATGTGGTTGAAGCCATGAGTAGCCACCGCCCCTATCGCCCGGCACTGGGTATTGATGCAGCGCTGGAGGAGATCGAAACGCACCGTGGCCAGTGGTTTGACCCCGCCGCCGTGGATGCGTGCCTGAAAATCTTCCACGAAAAGAAATTCAGCTTCGACTAAACGACTGCATTTCAATAGCGTAGAGGATTCAGAGAGGTAAAGCTGAAATGAGTGCCGAAACGTTGCAAATCCTGCTGCTTGAAGATAATCAATCTCATGTTGAGTTGATTCGTCGCGCCTTAATGCCCGAGGGAAAAAAGTTCAATCTCGCTATTGCGGGCACGCTGGCCAATGCGCGAAAGATACTGAAGAAGGCCTCACCCGGCCTGATGATTGCTAATCACTACTTGCCGGATGGCAAAGGCATCGAACTCCTGCCCGGCGATCCGGGTAAGCTAACTTTCCCCATTGCCATCCTGACTGGCCACGGGAATGAACAAGTAGCGACTGCCGCCATGAAGGCAGGCGCCATCGACTACATTGTCAAATCCGCTAAAACTCTTGCCGATATGCCGCATATTATCGACCGTATCATGCGGGTATGGCAGCACATCACCGAGCGCAGGCAGGCGGAGAAGAAATTAGCAAAAAGTGAAATGAAATATCGAGCACTGGTCAATTCAGTGCCGGCGCTTCCATGGTCATATGACATCGAGAAAGACCTTTTCACTTGTGTCGGTGAACAGATTACAGACATGTTGGGTATTCGTCCCGAAGCCATGTCCAATATGGAAGAGTGGGCAGGACTTATCCATCCTGATGATCGGGAATATGCGGTCAATTATTGTATCAAGGAAACGAAAAAAGGAAGGCCCCACGAAACAGAATATCGGATGAAATCGGCCGATGGCGGTTGGATATGGATCAGGGATAATATCTCTGTAACGATGGGAGAGAATGGGCCTGTAAATCTTTCGGGCTTCATGCTCGACATCACCGAACGCAAGCTGGCGCAGGATGCTCTGGAGAAAGGCCGTCAGCAATTAAGGGAGGGTCTGATTGGTACTGTTGTCGCTATTTCCAAGTCGGTGGGCGCCCGAGATCCGTACACGGCCGGCCATCAGCTACGCGTGGCCCGGCTAGCCAGCTGCATCGCTCAGGAGATGGGTCTGGACAGGCAGCGGATTGACGGCCTGAGGATGGGAGCCTCTATGCACGATATCGGCAAAATTTATCTACCGGCCGAAATCCTGGTCAAACCGTCGCAATTGAGCGACATAGAATTTGAACTGGTCAAGACCCATTCACAGGTCGGCTACGATATCCTGAAAGATATTCCCTCCCCCTGGCCGATGGCGGACATTGCCCAAAAGCATCACGAGCACATAGATGGAACCGGTTACCCTCAGGGACTGAAGGGTAATAAAATCTGTCTTGAGGCGAGGATTGTGGCCGTGGCGGACGTAGTTGAGACCATGTCAGCACACCGGCCCTATCGCCCGGCACTGGGTATCGACGCGGGCCTTAAGGAGATTGAGACGCATCGCGGCCAATGGTTTGAACCCGACGCCGTGGATGCCTGCCTTAAACTCTTTCGGGAAAAGGAATTCAGCTTCGATTAGCGTAGGAAATATTCACCACAGATTACCGCGAAGGGATGAAGAGGAAAGAAAACAATTCTTCTTTTGATCTTCTCTGTGTCTCTGGTGAATATTTCTTTTATTGGTGCCCTCGACAGGATTCGAACCTGTGGCCTACTGCTTAGGAGGCAGTCGCTCTATCCTGCTGAGCTACGAGGGCATGGAAATAGAATCTTAAGAATCATTCCGGTTTGTGATGCCCTATTCATTTTCAGCACCATAGTTGATCAGGCTATGGACTTCAATTCCATTCAGACGCTTACGGCCATTCAGAAAGGCTAGCTCAATGACAAAAAGACAGGCGGAAATCTCTGCCCCAAGGCCCCGAACCAGGTCAACTGTCGCCCTGACCGTACCGCCTGTGGCCAGCAAGTCATCCACAATGACAACCCTGTGTCCGGAAGAGAGGGAATCGCGATGAATTTCAAGCCGATCCATTCCGTATTCAAGTTCGTAATCCACACTATGTACGTCCGCGGGTAATTTACCCGGTTTGCGAACCAGCACCAGCCCCAATCCCAGTTGCTGCGCCAGGGCGGCGCCAAAGATGAATCCGCGCGATTCGATCCCGATGATACCATCAACATCCTTGGGCACGAAACAGGCCATGCTGGATACGGAAGCCGCAAACGCATCACCATCCGCCAGCATCGGGGTGATGTCCCTGAAGACGATACCCGGCTTCGGAAAGTCGGGAATATCCCGGATATATTCCCGTAAATTGATTGCCGTAACAGTGTTCAAATAACCTCCTCCATACTGACATGCTGCTGATCGATGAGCCGACGCAATTTCTGCAAAGCGGCCACCAGCACCTGACGGATACGTTCTCTGGTGAGATTCATTTGCCTGCCAATGGATTCAAACGTACAGGGATCCTCATGGGTGCCAATTCCAAAACGCAATTGTACCACTTCTTTCTCCTTGTCGCTTAAACAGTCCAGCCATGAAACCAGCAGACGATTGCTGCTGGACCGACTAAGTTTGTCATCAGGTAACTCAGCGTCCCTGTCCTCTGTCACGTCGTAAAGGGTAAAATCGCCTTCATCATGCAGTGCTTCATCGGCGCTTTCCATATGGAGGTTTGCCTCAAGCAGAACCTTGATACGCTGGGTGGGTTTTCCCAGCCGGTCCGCAATCTCTGCCTCGGTGGGCTCTCTGCCCAGCTTGATACGCAGATAATCAACCGAGCGAAGCATGGCATTGTATTCCTTGTTAATGTGAACAGGCAAACGGATGGTCCGGGCCTGGTTCATGATCGCTCGTTCGACAGCCTGGCGTATCCACCATGTCGCATAGGTTGAAAACCTGAACCCTCTTGCACCATCGAACTTTATTACCGCGCGCATAAGACCAATGTTGCCTTCTTCAATCAGGTCATTGAAGGGGACTCCCCTGTTCAGATAACGCCGGGCAATGCTAACAACCAGACGCAGATTAGCCTCTATCATACGCATGCGGGCCTGTTCATCGCCGCCGGCAATGGCCTCGGAAAGTTCGACTTCCTGCGCTGCCGTAAGCAAGGCAAAGCGGGAAATCTCCTTCATGTAGATCGTTACCGGATCCGCGCTGTCCTGTTCCATCTATGCTCCGATTCCATCAGTCATGATGACTTCGTAAACAGGCATCACCTCGCCCAAAGACGGGCGAGTAACTTTACCTGTGTTATAATCAATCATGACCTAGATCCTGCAAGTGACATTTTCTAGGGCATTTTTTCTCATGTAGCATTATT
>CAZQZF010000142.1:0-5662 GCA_964597745.1 uncultured Zetaproteobacteria bacterium | reverse complement strand
TTGCGCAAGGCTCGGCGCAACACGACCACGCGCCGGGGCAAATCCCAGCCGCAGACATATAAATGCCTTCAACATATATACAGGCATGTTCGCCACCTGCTCGCTTGTCGAGACGGCTTGCCATCTTTTCGATGCCATTCTTGGCCCTTTCATAGAATTTATCTGGAAACGATGCCCGGTTATATCGAGCAGCAAGCCATGTTTTCAATGTTTGAAGCTCTTTTCCAGCAAGGCATCGCGTCAAATCAATCGAATGCGATGCAATAAATTCCCGTCCCAGGGTAACCCGGTGATGAATAAACAAATGAAGAAGGTCGTTATCTGTAAAGTTGGGGGCATCAAGCTGGAGGCAGCGCGAGTGCTTGGCATTTGCGAAAGTGTTGTTGTGTAACTCAGAGCTAGTATCGGAATACGGAGTAGCTTTGATGAATTCGATAAAAGGCTCTGTTTCAAGAGATTCCATAACGACATCGCAACATTGGCTGGTTACAATGAGAAGATCGTTTCCTGAAAAACCCTTACTTGTCAGCTCTTCTTGCTGTGGCGCAGGCAAATCCTTGACATAAAGGCAGGCTCCTTGTCTCCAGCCATTACCAATGATTCGCTTCCGATCCATCTAGCCCATCAGGTTCGCGGTGCAATGTGATCAATAGTGGCCTGAGCCTCATAATCAGGCAGAGGAGAAGGTTTTTTCCTGGCAAACGCTTTCATACGAGTTTTTGATTCGGCAGCCAGGGAAGCAACTGTTTTCAGTGCCGCCTTAGCCTTGTCTTCATCAATCACTTCATCTGTAAGGATATCCAATAGCGATTCCCCATCCAGCACAGGGCGCTGCAAATTAACACCATAATATTTTCCCATGGCTTCATCGGTCTGCTTGTTTGTGATTTGCAATAACTTTTGCAGCCTCTCTTCCGTACGAGTATCGGAAAGTTTTGACCCCTTATTGCACCAGTCATAGATAGTCTTACGGGTCACATTCAGGGCTTTCGCCAGTTGGGAACGATTTAATCCCAGGCGAGTTTCAATTCTCTGCACTTGTCCGGAAACAGAAAGTGTTGGAGTTGCAACATCTTGGATTATCGGTGCAACCGAAGTGCCAAAAGCCTCTATGGTATCGTATGGCCCATAATTCGTGAAAAACCTGTAAACATAGCCCTTTTCAATCAAAGGATTCCGTCTTTCAGCCGGTTGCGATTTTACCATCCGAGGTAAAAACAACTCATTTGAGATATCTTGGGCAAGTGCATGAGCACCCATAATTATTTCCTCCATTCCTTCCATGCATCATCAGCTACCGCCATCTTGAAAGCGGTCGAAGCAACTTTGTGCATCTTATCGTTCTCTTTGAGTATAGCCTTCAAATCAAATTTCCGAAGAACCAGTTCCTTTTGAAAGCAATCAGTATCAAGTAAAATAATATTTTCCAGAGGGGGCTCTGGAGAAAGTTTCGCTTTCACATCGAGGTATCGAGCTGGTTGCTGTAAATCAACAGGAATAGGAAAGGATTGACCGGGAAGTTTGGAGCAACGTAGCCGAATAGCAAATTCCCCTTGTTCAGCAAGGGTTTCGCAGTTTGTCTGGATCGTCTTCGTTTTATCATCATTAAGAGGAAATCCAAGCAGATTGCTTTGCATATAACCATCAATAGAAGCAAGTGAGCCGTGCTTAATGTAGTCGATATAGCGAATGCCTATAGCCTGATAATACTCAAACTTGAGGATGCGATGAATCGCTTCAATAACTTTTTTCAGTATTTCTTCAAACACATTATATTTTTCATATGCAACTGTTTGCAAAAAGAGCCCATCGTCCCGCAATAAGAACCCAGTAGTCCGGTCTACATTTTCACCGTGGTATTCAGTAATGTCTCTGGCATCAATGCTTATTTTATCGGCCAATTGAGTGCGCACTGCTTTTATTTTGTACTCATCAAAGTATGGAAAGTTTGGTTCCAGCTCGGCACGGATTTTACTGATTTGATCAGGGCCAATCCGCTGATCTTCAAAGCGAATCATTGCCAGCGTATAAAAAAGCGGCGCATGTTTCAGCTTGCCGGACTTTTTAATTCCCATGCCGCAACTATACACTTTACTATACACACCATGCAACAATTACAGCAGAAAGGTTTCTCTTGCCTAAATCGTAAGCTGCTTAAATTTACCCTTGCCGCTGAATCGATAAGGTACTTCATAAGCAGCGCCGCCTTGCAGCCTCTCTGACTGATCGATGATCGCTGGCCACCAGCGGACAAGCTAATAGGCCTTGTTCCAGAATTTGTGAGGTCCCCAGCTTTTATTAAGCATGAAAACTTTAAGCCCAGCCCTGCGAAGCACTTCTCGTTCCAGCCCTTTGTTGAACTTGTCGTGAGAGATTACAACCCAGTCTCCTTCATCGGCTAAAGATTGAATCCATTCTTCATCCGGCGAGTTCTCTTGAAATTTGGCACGCAAAGCTATGACCATATGCTTTTTGTTTGAATCGGAATGCGTCAATTCGTGAAGTGCCCTGGCAAGGGCTGGTGGTAGATTGTTATCCAGCAGAAATTTCAAGCCGCCAGGCGTTGCTCAATGCGTTCTTCAAAGCGAATAGCCGCATTTACTGCCTGCACAGGCACCTCGAACTGACGGGCCACTCGCTGCTTATCTCCACTTTCCGCCAAATAGGCTTCATAGAGAATGTCGGTGCGAATGCCTGTACCAGTGATAATCGGCTTACCAAAAGCAATGGCGGGATCGAGCACCACCTTCTTGCTCTTGGTCGGAAACCAGCGGAGAGCACACTTATCCAAGCCGAATTCGATACCTTCATAGAGAAAAGGCCGGATAATCTTCTCAAATACGATTTGCTTGCCGCGAAGATCAAGCAATTCCGTATCTCCGCTTTCACGCAAGGATTCAGCAAAAATGGTTTTGCCATCAGTTTGAAACCGCTTGCAAGTGAAAGGATAAGGACTATTGAAAAGTTCCCGTGCATGTCTGGCGATGATACGAATTGTCTGGAGGCTTACACCATGGCCGTGAAATGCCTTTACGAATCTGGCTTCCAGCAGATCATGAAAGCTTAGGCCATCCAATTCGGAATCCACCAACTCTGTTTTCCAAAGCGGTGGCATACTTCTTTTCTCCTCGCCCCGTGCAAACTGATAACCACGCAGCCAACAGCGTAACTCACCGGATTTAATGCCGGTCAGTCGAGTTGCTTCCTGAAAGGTGTAAAGCCCGATACCTGTGAGTTGCATGAATTCGCACGCCCCCTTTTAAGTTCCGGAGAAGAAAACGGATGCCGGAATCAGCGTGTGTAACCGTCAGAAGCTTAGAATCATCTCCTGATTTGTTCAATGGCAAAGCAGTAGATACCAGGATCATATGGTTTAATGCAGGGATTATTAGAAAAGGCTCAAACCCTGATTATATTTCAGAGATTTAAGCAGGCTGGCTCCTGTTGAACTGAGAAACTGTGTAATGGCCTTGGCATGGCTGTTCAGCGCGGGATCGAAGCCGGCCACCTGCTTTTTGCTTGGTGTCTTTGTGGTTGAATCTTTTCTTGTTTGATTTCTGCTGAGCCAGGTTAGACTTACCTACTGAGAAGCATAAATGCCAAGATGATTTTTCTTTACACTTCACGGTTCGGGTTAGCCAGTTATGATTGGGATGGCATGATTTGCCGTCGTATCTGGTTGAGAAAAATACCCGAGGCCGAAGCGATTCATCATGATCCTGTATCTGTATGGCTGGACGGCTATTTTTCAGGGCGAATCAGGCCATTACCGAAAATGGCGAAGGCGGCAACGTCGTTTCAGTCCAGGCTGCGCGTCCGCTTGCTTGACATTCCGTCCGGGGAGACTCGGACCTATGGTGAACTGGCCGGGCAGTTAGGCAGTGGCGCCCGCGCCGTGGGGCAGGCCCTGGGAGCCAACCCACTGCCCGTTCTTGTTCCCTGTCATCGTATCGTGGCTGCCAATGGCCTGGGTGGCTTTTCCTGCGGTATCGAATGGAAAAAGAGGTTGCTCGCATTTGAATGCGGCCTGTGAACTGTTAGTATACGAGCCAGTTACATAAACGATATATTGGAGTGTTTTATGACTGTAGCAACAGCACGACATATTTTGGTGGACAGCGAAGAGCAGTGTAATGAACTCAAGACCCGGATTGAGGCGGGCGCCGATTTCGCGGAACTGGCGCGTCAGCATTCCAGTTGTCCGTCCGGTCAGAAGGGCGGCGATCTGGGCGAATTCGGCCCCGGTATGATGGTGCCGGAGTTCGACAAGGTTGTATTCTCGGCCGATGTGAACACGGTACAGGGCCCTGTCCAAACCCAGTTCGGTTATCATCTGCTGGAAGTCACCAGTCGTACTGACTGAGTTTTTCACTCAAATCCAAAATAGGCGGGGCGCTATAATAGCGCCCCGTTTTTTATTGGCCGGGTTTTTCCGTTGATTATTTTGTTGGGAAATCTATGAACGGCACTTCGATTTCGCCGGAGACGGTTACAGTCACCGTGCTTTCGCCGGGGCTGAGCGCCGGCGCCGCTTCCCTCTTTGCCGCCATCATGGCCATACCGGTGCGCATCGGATAGGCCGGACGGTTGGTATTGGTTTGCAGGCGAATAATACGAAAGCTTTTCGCGTCCAGTCCCTTGGCTATATTTTGGGCCTTGCGGCGGAGTTTTCGGATTGCCTGTAGCTGAAGCTGATCCTGTGCGTCATTCAGGGCTGAAGAACTGACCCGGAATTGCAGCCCTGAAAGCTCGGCTCCTGCCTGCTCGATATCATCCATCCAGCCCGCCACCGTATCCAGCTTTGTGCCGGTGATCGTGCCTGTCTGTAGCATGCGCCAGCCAGTCCTCTCCCGTTTGTGCGTGGTTGGATGGTATTCCCATACAGGCTCCAGCCGGCGGCTGGTGGTTGTCAGCTTGATATTACTCTCGTTTTCCAACCGTTGTTTGATGTGCATGCTGATCCGGTTCACCTGCTGACGTAGCGGGGCGGGCTCTCCGCCTTCGGCCTGTACCCGGAATTGTACGGCCACCTCATCATTGGCCAGCTCGGTTTCAGCCGTCACAGAGAGCGAAACGCGCGTGCCTTCCGGCCTGTTATTGTCTTCGGCCAGCACCCGGACAGGCGAGATAAAGAGCAGAGAGAAAATAAGCAGATATCGCATAGTCCTAGTATGGAAGCAGATATAGGCATTCGCAAGCAAGCCTTCCTTGCGTAATGCTCATCCCCTGCGTGAACTGGAACGTCTATGGGCAAAGCGTTTTATGCAATCTCTACTATGAACGAAAAAACGGGAGGCATGCGCCTCCCGTTAAGCAAGATTCCCGGATGCGCGTCAGTTCTTCGACTTATCCACGATCTTGGACGCACCGATCCAGCTCATCATGGAGCGCAATTGATCACCCACTTGTTCGATTTGATGTTCGGCGGCCAGGCGGCGTTTGGCATTCATGGAAATCTTGCCGGAATTGCACTCTTCGACGAATTCGCGGGCAAACTCGCCGGACTGGATTTCCTTCAATATCCGTCTCATCTCCGCCTTGGTTTCTTCATTCACCACGCGCGGTCAGCGCGTCAGATCGCCATACGCTGCCGTCTTGGCGATGGAGCAGAGCGTGTTGGCGATACCGCCTTGGTAGATCAGGAACATGCTCAGCGTCCGTC
>CAZQZF010000141.1:0-5753 GCA_964597745.1 uncultured Zetaproteobacteria bacterium | reverse complement strand
GCTTATGACTGGCCCGGGAATGTGAGGGAACTGGAGAATGTTGTTGAAAGGGCCGTTGTTTTGGCGGATGAGGCCGTCATTAATCATCTGCCTTCACTGCAATCCGGCCCCAGGACCAGCCAGGGAGCAGACGACATCCTGGCGGAATGGTTTAAGAGGCTTCCAGGAACTGGCATTGAGGCCGAAGTCCTGGTAGCGGATTTTGAAAGGAGGTTGTTACTGCTCGCATTGGAACATTCGGGGGGGGTTAAGGCCAGGGCCGGCCGCTGGCTGGGTTTCGGGGACAGGTCAAAAGACAAGATGCGCTACCTGTGCGACAAGTACAATGTGCAATCAGAAGATGATCCCCAGTGATAAAATATATTAAGCTGATTGTAAAAGGCGATTACTACCCATCCGCCCAGAGTTTCGCAATTGGTTCTATTGTCCTTCTGGCCTGTCTTGTGTGGTTGCCGCTGAATGCGTGGGCCGATGATCAGGAATATCTCTATTATCGTGATGTTAAAGTACCGGCATACCAGACCCTGCGTGAATTTTTTGATCTTCCGAATCGCGCTGGTAATTATGAGGTTACCATGCTATCGGATGCCATAGGGCCATTGACTTTCAGCGTTTTCCGAGTACATGACGACAAAGAAGTTCTCATGAAACGCTCCCGCAGCTACAGGGTTGGCAATCATCAGTTTCATGTTTCCTTTCCCAATCCACAAGGCGCCCACGATTTGATTGTTACAATTGCCAATTCAAATCCAGCCGGACAGGCAAAGGTTTCAGTCTATGTTGTGGAGCTTCCAAAATGAGGCCCTCCGGCATCTGCAGCGGGTCTTGAAAAACCCTTCCCCGGTCCCGATATATTAGGAGGCTCCGAGTTTTTCAGAGCTTCCTATAGAACATAACCGCTTAAGGAGAGTACAGATTGGATCTCAATCGAATGACACAGAAGGTACGGGAATCTGTAACCGAGGCGCAAAATCTGGCCATCCGGTCGGCCCATCAGGAGGTTGATGGCGAACATCTTCTGGCCGCCCTGCTTGCTGATAATGAAGGTCTGGCCCCACGTCTGCTGGAACGCTTGCGGATTTCACCTGAGGCCATGAAGGAAAGCCTGGAAGGTGAACTGGCAAAACGGCCGAAGGTGCATGGTAGCGCCACTGAAGCAGGCAAGGTGTATATCACCCAGCGTCTGGACAGGCTCCTGGTCCGGGCGCATGACGAGGCCAGGCGATTGAAGGATGAGTATATTTCGGTCGAACATCTGCTGCTGGCATTCATAGAAGAAGGAAGCACGACGTTTAGCGGCCGATTATTCAGGGAGCACGGCATCACGCGCGAACGATTTCTGTCGGCGCTGACCGATGTGCGCGGTCATCAGCGCGTGACTTCCGATCAACCTGAGGCCAGTTATGAGGCGCTGAAGAAATATGGTGCTGACCTGGTTGATATGGCAAGGGCTGGTAAACTTGATCCGGTCATCGGCAGGGACGTTGAGATCCGCGGAGTCATCCGGATACTGTCGCGCAAGACCAAGAACAATCCAGTGCTTATCGGTGAGGCGGGAGTTGGCAAGACCGCCATCGCCGAAGGTTTGGCCCAGCGCATTCTGAGGGGTGATGTCCCGGAAGGTTTGAAGAATCACAGTATCTTCGCCCTGGATATGACGGCGCTCATGGCCGGGGCAAAATACCGTGGAGAGTTTGAAGAACGGTTGAAGGCGGTGTTAAAGGAAATCAGGGAGGCCGAAGGCCGAATTATCCTGTTCATTGATGAGCTGCATACCATTGTCGGCGCTGGTAAGGCTGAAGGTTCAAGCGATGCCGGCAATATGCTGAAGCCGATGCTGGCCCGTGGAGAGCTGCACTGCATTGGGGCTACGACGCTCGATGAATACAGGCAATACATCGAGAAAGACAAGGCCCTGGAACGGCGATTCCAGCCGGTACTGATCGAAGCGCCAAATATTGAAGATACAATCTCCATCCTCAGGGGGCTCAAGGATCGTTTCGAGATCTATCATGGCGTTCGTATCCAGGATGCAGCTCTGGTGGCTTCCGCCGTACTGTCCGACCGTTATATTTCTGACCGCTATTTGCCGGATAAGGCTATTGACTTGGTAGACGAGGCCTGCGCCTCCATTCGCACGGAGATTGACTCGATGCCGGCGGAGCTCGATCAGATCAGCCGCCGTGTCATGCGCCTGCAGATTGAGGAAACCGCCCTGAAAAAGGAAAAGGACAGGGCGAGCCAGGAACGCCTGGAGTCTCTGCGCCGGGAACTGGCGGAAGACAGGGCGAGGCTTGATACCATGCGTGCCCAATGGGATAATGAAAAGCAAGCTATAGCCGGGGTACGGCATCTACGCGAAGAGATTGAGCAGACGCGCCACATGATTGAAGAGGCGGAACTGAGCTACGATCTCGACAAGGTGGCTGAGTTACGCTATGGCGCCTTACCAGGGCTAGAAAAGCAACTGATGGAAGAGCAGTCGAGGATCGTCCGGAAACAGACCGGGACAAGCCTGCTACGTGAGGAAGTGACCGAGGAAGAGATTGCCGAGGTCGTATCACGCTGGACTGGCATACCCAGGGTGCGTCTGATGGAGGGGGAGCGCCAGAAGCTCCTGAATCTGGACAAGATCCTGCATGAACGCGTTGTTGGCCAGGATGAGGCTGTCCAGGCCGTTGCCAATGCCATCCTGCGTACGCGTGCAGGCATCAAGGATCCGAACAGGCCAATCGGTTCCTTCATCTTTCTGGGACCGACCGGCGTTGGCAAGACAGAACTGGCCAAGACGCTGGCCGCATCGTTGTTTGACAACGAACAGAATTTGGTTCGCATCGATATGAGTGAGTACATGGAAAAGTATTCCGTCAGCCGGCTTGTTGGAGCGCCCCCTGGCTACATCGGCTATGAGGAGGGTGGGCAGCTCACCGAAGCGGTTCGCCACAAGCCTTACTGCGTGCTTTTGCTCGATGAGATTGAAAAGGCGCATCCGGAGGTATTTAGCATCCTCCTGCAATTGCTGGATGACGGCAGGTTGACCGATGCTCATGGCCGGACAGTGAGTTTCAAGAACTGCATCGTTATCATGACCAGCAATATCGGCAGTCCATATCTCCTGGAAGGGATAGATGATGCAGGGAATATCAGCGAAGGCGCCCGGCAACAGGTTATGCAGGGGTTACGCGGCCATTTCCGGCCGGAGTTCCTGAACCGGGTGGATGATATCATCCTGTTCAAGCCACTTATGATCACCGAGATCGGTCGCATTGTGGATCTTCGGATCGCAGATCTTGATCGGAGACTCGCGGAACAGAATCTGCACATCGAACTGACCGATGCCGCGCGTGATCATATCGCCCGCTCCGCCTACGATCCGGTATTCGGCGCTCGTCCATTGAATCGATTCATTACGCAGGAGCTGGAGACACGGTTGGCCCGAAGCCTGATTTCCGGTGACATCCGAGAGGGCGCGAGTCTGATCGTGGATGTGAAGGACTCAGCTCTCCAGATCATGCAAAAGGCGCGATGATTCCTCTGGGGGGTATTTTTTGCGGCTGGTGTTCTCATTGGCGCGATAGTAGCATTGCCATCAGAGACAGGCTTCAGTGGGAAGCAGTCCTTAAATCGATCCTTTTGGAGGAGGTTGCATGAAGAAAATACTGATGATTGCCGCGGCAGCTACGCTGGTTCTTGGCTTGAATGGCTTGACCGCCACGGATTCATACGCTAAACCAGTGTGGGCAAAGTGTAAGGTCTGCCATAATTTTACGGCCAAAAAGAAAGTAGGACCCGGCCTGGCAGGCGTAATTGGCCGCAAGGCTGGCTCAGTTCCCAAATTCAAGTATAAGTTCATGAAGTATATGAAGGGCGATGCCTGGACCTGGGATGAGGCGCATCTGCGTGAGTGGATGTGCAATTCCAAGAAGGCAGTCAAGAAATTCACGGGTAACAAAAAGGCCAAGACCAAGATGCCGCCGGCGAAGATATGCGATCCCGCCAAGCAGGACGAGGTTATTGCCAAGCTGAAGAGCGTCAGCTAGTAAAGGCTCATCACAATGAATCAGAGGCGGCCATCCGGCCGCCTCTTTTTTTCTGCTGACTGCATCTTACTGAAGCAATAGCATCGGTCGATGGCGATAGCAATCAAGACCTTCATCAGCAAAGTTACAGTGAGGCTTTGTTAATGAAGGGCCTAGTCAACCGGCGCGCCCGGTATGAATACCATATCCTGGAGAGTTTTGAGGCCGGGATCATGCTGACGGGTCCCGAGGTAAAATCCCTGCGCGCCGGCCAGGCCAATCTGGCTGAGGCGCACTGCATCATCCGTAATGAGAAGGTGCTCCTGATCGGGTGTCATGTCAGTCCGTACAGACCCGCGGCCATGCGGAATCCAGCCGATCCGGCAAGAAGCAGGCAACTGCTTTTGCATAAATCTGAAATTCGACGGCTTATGGGTAAACTTAGGGAAAAGGGACTGACGCTTGTGCCCCTGAAGCTATATTTTAATGAACGGGGATTTGTCAAAATACAGATTGGACTTTGCCGGGGAAAAAAGCTCTACGACAAGCGGCAGGCAACGAAGGAGCGGGATGTGAAGCGCGATCTTGCCCGCAATTACAAGACGCGATAAGCACGATATGTAATGGAGGATGATATTTGTAAAACATGAAGGCTCGGAGAATATTCCTGGTCATTACATTGCTGCTGACGGCGTGCGGTGACAGTGGAATCCGCCTTCAGCCGGATGAGGCGAGCTATATCGGTGAGTTGATCTTTCAGAATGAATGTGCGGGCAGAAAGGACTGTCTGACTGCATGGAACAGGGGAGAGGAGTTCGCCTCGCTGGGCATCGGCCATTTTATCTGGTATCCAAAGGGAAGAGAGGGGCCGTTCGAGGAGAGTTTTCCCTGGCTGATACATTATATGCTTGGCAGGGGCGTGAGACTGCCTGACTGGCTTGATGCCGATATGGACCTGCCGTGGCAGACGCGGGCGGAGTTTATGGCCGAACAAAAAACCCGAAAAATGATCGAATTTCGTAACTTTTTGGCCAAAACAAGGCAATATCAGGCCGAATTCATGGCAAAAAGGATTAAATCTGCCTTGCCAAAGATACTGCGGGCTGTACCGGAGGAATCACGAGAGCGTATTCGGAAACAGTTCTATCGCATGGCAAGTGCACCCATGGGAATGTATGCCCTGATGGACTATGTGAATTTCAAGGGAGAGGGAATCAATCCGGCGGAACGTTATCAGGGAAGGGGTTGGGGATTGCTTCAGGTCCTGCGACGAATGGCCGAAACTCCGGACAGGAAAGCTGCGCGGGCATTTTCGGATGCGGCAAGCGATATCCTGGAACAACGTGTCCGGCTTGCCCCGGTGAACCGCCATGAGGAACGTTGGCTGGCCGGCTGGAAGAAGCGTATTCGCACCTATGCCAGTGATGCAAAAGATCCACGGTTAGAGCGCTATAAAAATTAAACGGTTTTAAGATGTTAGCCTTGAACCGCTAAACCCTGAACCTGAGAAACTGACCAACCACCATTCCCGATATCTCCTCAGACAGGTATAGTTGCAGTTGAAGAGGAGCGAGACATGGTAAAAAAGCCCTGGAGCGGCCGGTTTGAATCTTCCACGGATGCGAGTGTGGAGACCTTTACCGCTTCCATTGATATTGATCGGCGTTTATACGCCGAAGACATAGAAGGCTCCCGCGCCCACGCCCGTATGCTGGGTCAGCAAGGCATTATTTC
>CAZQZF010000140.1:0-5810 GCA_964597745.1 uncultured Zetaproteobacteria bacterium | reverse complement strand
GATAAGGCGCGGATCAAAGGGCTTGGGAATGATGTATTCACGGCCAAAATTCAGTCGATCTTTTCGTCCATAGGCTCGCAATACGACATCCGGAACCCCCTGCCTGGCCAGCGCCGCCATCGTCTTTGAGGCGGCAATCATCATCTCCTCATTAAATGCCGTGGCGCGCACATCCAGAGCGCCGCGGAACAGGTAGGGGAACCCCAGGACATTATTGATCTGATTCGGATGGTCGGATCGTCCCGTAGCCATGATCAGATCGTCACGGGTCTGCATGGCCAGATCATAGGCGATTTCAGGATCGGGGTTAGCCATGGCGAATACGATCGGCCGGTCGGCCATGGCTTTCAGCATTTCCGGTTTGACAATGTTTCCCGAGGAGAGACCGACAAAGACATCAGCGCCGCGCATGGCCTCTTCCAGGGTGCGTTCGGACCGCTCGGTGGCAAAATAGCGCTTGTGATCGGGCAGCCCCTCCCTGCCGGTATGAATAACCCCCTTGCGATCCAGGAACAGAATGTTTTCCCGCTTTGCGCCCATGGTTTCAATCAGTTTCATGCAGGCGAAACCGGCGGCTCCGGCCCCGTTACAGACAATCTTAACCTCATTAATTTCCTTGTCTTGCAGGTATAGGGCGTTGATCAGGGCCGCGGAAAGTATGACCGCGGTGCCATGCTGATCATCGTGCATGACCGGGATATTCATGCGCTTTTTCAATTCCCTCTCGATGATAAAACATTCCGGCGCTTTGATGTCCTCCAGATTGATACCGCCAAATGTGGGTTCCAGACGGGCGACCGTTTCAATGATGGCCTGCGGATCGGACTCGGCGATTTCAATGTCGAACACATCCACGTCAGCAAAACGCTTAAACAACACCGCCTTGCCCTCCATAACCGGTTTACCGGCCAAGGGGCCAATATTTCCAAGACCAAGTACAGCGGTGCCATTGGTTACTACGCCAACAAGATTAGAGCGAATAGTATATTCATCCACCAGTTCCGGTTTTTTTTCAATCTCGAGGCAGGGAATGGCCACGCCCGGCGTATAGGCCAGTGAAAGATCTCGTTGCGTCAGGCAGGGTTTGGAGGCGCGGACAGAAATCTTGCCCGGTTCAGGCAAACGGTGGTAATCAATGACGTCATCATGCATGGAATCCTCTGTCATGGCGATCTCCTTTTGGGCAAGTGCGGCGCATCCTAGCCGATCATACGCAAGCGGCAAGAACCGTATTGGCCCCGGAAATCAGGTTGTCCTTTCTTGCCATAATCTAACAAAAAGAAAATCATTGCAGGCCTGACTGGAAATGCTGTGTAACCGAGGGAGAACAGAATGAGTCTGAAAACGAATCGTGAACAACTGGTCATGACCGCCGTACAGGGTACGGTTGCGCCAGCGCACCAGTGGGCGCCGTTTGAGGTGGGTTCGGCCGGAGAGATCATTGCCTGGCCGTCAACAGGCGGCATCACCTACAACGTCAAGGTGGGCGATTCCGTGTTCGGCTGGGCCGGTGAGCATATCGAGCCCGGGGTGTCCGCCGCGTTCAGTCACAAGAACAAAAAATGCGAAGCCGGCTTCCAGTTTCTGTCCTGCTGCGGCAACGTGGTGCGCGTAATCTCCGGAGAGGCCAAGGGAGACCGAGGCCTGGTTCTCGGTCATCACGGCGGTGTCGAACACCTGATGCTGCAATTCCCCGATGAAACGCTGGATAAACTGACCTGTGACGACAAATTTCTAATCAAGGGTTTGGGTCAGGGACTTAAGCTGGTGGATCATCCCGATGTATATATTTACAACCTTGATCCGGGTGTGCTGGAGGCATGGGGGCTGGTTGAACGGCCTGATGGGACTATTGAGGTGCCTGTTCACGTGATTGTACCGGGGCATGCCATGGGTTCCGGCATTGGCGCGTTGTCGGTGACCACGGGGGATTATGACATTCTCTGTCACGATGAATCGGTCGTAAAGGAATACGGCATGGAGCGGCTTCGTTTCGGCGATTTTGTGGCGGTGATGGATCATGACAACCGCTATGGACGAACCTATCGGAAGGGTGCGATTACGATTGGCATTGTCATCCATTCCGATTCTCCGCTGGCCGGTCATGGTCCCGGCATGATGACCCTGATGAGCGCCTGTGATGGTAAGTTGACGCCTGTTCTCAAAGATGACGCCAATATCGGCGCAATACTGGGTCTTGGGCGATTCACCAAAGCTGAAGAGTGAAATGAAGGCAGCCTGTATCCAGATGTGCTCAGGCGACCGGCTTGAAACCAATCTGGAATCAGCGGCGGTTTTACTGGCGCAGGCCGCCGATCAGGGGGCAAAGCTGGCGCTGTTGCCGGAAAATTTCGCCTTTATGGGGAAAGACGAGGAGGCGAAACGGTCTGTTGCGGAATGGCCTGAGGCATCGCGAGCCCTGACCTTTCTGTCCGAACAGGCAAGGCGCCTGGGTATCTATATCATCGGCGGCACCGTGGCCCTGCTGACCAGCAAGAAACCCGGCATACGCAATGCCTGCAGCCTGTTTGCACCCGATGGAGAATGCCTCGCTACCTACGACAAGATTCACCTTTTTGATATCAGCATGCCCGGTGAGTGTCATCAGGAATCGGCGATAATTACCGCTGGCGACAAGCCGGTTTCCGCACAAATAGGCGATTGGAGGTTGGGCCTGAGTGTCTGTTATGACCTGCGTTTCCCTGAGCTATACCGCCAATACAGTCAGATGGGATGCACAATTGTATCCGTTCCTTCGGCCTTTACCGTGCCGACCGGCCGGGCGCACTGGGAGGTTCTACTCCGGGCGCGGGCCATCGAAAACCAGTGCTATGTGCTGGCGGCGGCACAATCCGGCGCCCTTCCGGGCGGCAGAATGACCTGGGGGCATTCCATGGTTGTCAATCCCTGGGGCGAGGTGCTGGCCGAGCGTCCCGAGGGGGAGGGTCTGGCCATGGCCGAGATCAGCCTGGATCAGCTGCTTGGCGTACGCAACATGCTGCCGGCATTAAAACACAGAAGGATGATCTAACCCGGACTATTCATAAATACTGCCGCACCCTCACTTGTTCCTTTGCCCGCAACGAATCCCTCGTCAGTCGTCCGTATGCGCGGCTACGAACTCCTTCCTTGGAATCCGTTGCGAACAAAGGTCCGGCGTGATCTGGTAAGGATGGTTGGCTGCAGGTGAAGCGAAAAAGAACTGTGTCCCTGTCCGCAAAGGCGGAATGGTACGATGATAGACCCCAATCACACATCCACCCCCTACATCCCGCTAGTGATAATATGCTTGGCAAGATAGCTGGAACGTGCAATGTCGTCGAGTGAAAGCGCGCCGATAACGTCGACCGGCTGTTCAAGGTTACCGTCTTTAGTGATCAGCGCTATCCCACAGTGGGCGGCACGCAGCTTTGCAACCACGTCAAAAATAATGTCGTTTTTGCCGATAACGATGAAACGAGTTGTGAAATTCTCTTTAATCATTGAATGGCGATGACCTGTGATGTTGAAAACTGTATGTTTCTCAACGGAAAGCACTGACTTAATGTGCTCACCATCGGTCAAAAGAACGTGGGCAACGATATCCTTTCCTTTTAATTTATTACGTATTTCACTGATCGTCAATTCTTCCTTAGTAACCAACAAGCAAGAATCTTCCAAAAAATCCGAGGCGGGCCGTAGCATAAACATGTTGGTGCCCAGCGAATCGGGAATGGAGAGTCCGCGGCGTGTTAACTTGTAGACATAGATACTATCACACATCAAATAATGACGCATACCGTAGGCAATGGAGATAGTGATGAGCAATGGCATGATGACATCGTAGTCACGGGTCATCTCAAATACCATCACGATGGCCGTGATAACAGCGCCAGTGCCGCTACCGACGATAGCCGCCATACCGATAACCGCAAAATGAGCTGGATTGATCGCAGATTCTGGAAATAGAATGTTGACGATTATGCCGAAAGCAGCGCCTAGCGTTGCGCCAAGGAACAACGATGGTGAAAAGATTCCGCCGGAACCGCCCGAACCGAGCGTCAACGCATTGGCTAAAATCTTGCCGACAAAGAGCAAAGCCAGCAATGCGGGGTTAGAGAGGGCGCCTACCAGAATATCCTGAATGGTTGCATAACCAACTCCCTGGATATAGTAATGACCGTACTGGGTTATCACGGCGTACATGAGCAAACCCACCAGCAACATACCCAACATGTGGCGCGTGTAGTAATTACCAGGTATGCGGTCAAATAGATCTTCAGTCGCATAAATAGCGCGGCTAAAGACCATCGCGGCCACACCGAGAATGCAGCCAAATACAATATAGATTAAAAACAGGCCGGGTGAGATAATAGTCAACGTGGGATGCACCAACGCGGGAATATCAAATGAGGGAGATGCGCCGAAAAATAGCCGCCCAATAAAGGTCGCCGACCCGGTCGCCAAAGCGACCGGGATAAGGGTTCGGACACTGACCTCAACCAGCATCAGTTCAATCGCGAACAAGATGCCACCCAGAGGTGTATTGAAGGTGGCAGCGATGCCACCGCCGACGCCGGATGCAACTAGCACCATGCGCTGCCATTCCTTCATGCGGATCATCTGTCCCAGAGTGGAGCCGAAGGATGCTCCAATCTGGATGATCGGGCCTTCGCGCCCGACCGCGCCACCGGTGCCAATAGAGATCGATGATGCAATCGCCTTCACTACGGCCACGATCGGACGGATGACGCTGTGGTTGTAATAGATTGCGTCAATCACTTCAGGAACCCCGTGTCCCTTAGCTTCCGGGGCGAAAGTCTGGACCAGGAAAGCGACTATGATTGCTCCGGCAACTGGGATCAGGATGATCCAGGCGCCAAGAGGGCTCGCCGCGCTGTGTAGATTGGCATTATAACTAAAGCTGAAGGTTTGGTAGAAGGCAAGGTTATGTGAGAAAGCGATCAATGACCGAAATATCCAGGCACTGACGCCTGCGACAATTCCGACCAGGATAGCCAGGAGACCAAGACGCATCTGTGCATTGAAGGGGAGTGCAAATCTTGTCATTTAATAAATACTCGGCACCCCCTGACTCTAGCAATTATACCGAGGGGATAATAGGTGCGTCTTGATGGGCTTGGGCAATGGCGCTGGCAATATGCCCATATGGCGGAAAATAGAGGGTAGGGGATTAACTCCTGCCCAACTGGCTATTCCCATCATCGCACGACTGTTTGCTGAATGTGATTTATCCGGAGTTGTCCGCTGAATCGCCGGCGACCCATGTCCGGGCCTCCTCGATCCTCCGTATTCCGTTTTGCCTGAAGGGCAGAAGCGAGGCCGAACAAGAGCCTCCGGTTTAAACTCTTTTTAGCCGAAAAAGCATCCATACTGATCTTCATCGACGATCTCCAGGAACTCCTCGAGTTCTCCGACGGTGGGTGAGGGCGTATAGGCATGCCATTTCAGATCCGCTCGTTGCCAGTAAACCTTCCACAGCTTCCGGGTTTTGATATATGTGGCTTTGGCAACAGGCGATTCCATTTTTTCCGATGGCTTGTCCCATCGCGGGCGGATTTCAAAGATCTCAACGCTTTGATCCTCGATTCGATAGCCAAGGTCAAACTTGTCTCTGATATGAGCGGGCGGCCTGCGTTTGGCCATGAATTTATCCATGGCCTTTTTACAGCGTTTTACCTCAAACTCACTGATAGCCATATTTTCTCCCAACGACAAGGATCAGCGGCGGCTATCAGCTGTCCGCTGAATCCGCTTGTGTACGCCCGTCGCGGGCGTGAACTTATGGGGTGCAAGTCCCCTGTGCATGA